>CAYXDU010000056.1:0-4023 GCA_964463895.1 Candidatus Woesearchaeota archaeon
TTTCGCAATCTCCTCTGCAATTTCCTGCAAATCTGGTGCATATTCATATTTCATTCTAAAACCTCAACAATTTTATTTCTAGATTTCAAACCTTTAATTATTTTAACTTTTACCCCAAACTCTTTTTTTAAAAATTTTTCCAAATAACTATTTGCCTTTCCTTCAATCGGCTTTTCTTTAATCCAAACTTCAAATTCATTTTCATTTGATTTAACAATTTTCTCTTGCGAAGAATTTGGATGAAGTTTTATTTTTAATTTCATATTCTAAAGAATAGAAATTTATTTATATATCTGATGTTTAGTTATTATGTAATTTAAGATATAGCTGTAAGGAGGTAAAAAAGAAATGGGATTCTACACAAAATGGGAACAAAAAAACGCTGCAGGAGAAATAAGTAAAGTAATAAAGCAAAATCCAGGAGACCGTATTATGAATATAGATGATGAAGTAAATACAGAAATAGATAGAAGAGGGAATTATTCAGTAAGAGCAGAGAGCACCTCAGGTAGTTGGCACAACACAAGAGTTGATGTCAATTTTAAAGATGATCCAGAAAAAGGATGTTATATAGAAGTTGTTCCGAAACCAGGATCAAATACAAGTTCTGCAGAAGCTCAACAAATTGAAGAGAAAATAAAAGAAGCTTATTTTGGAGATGGGAGGATAAGGTAAAGTCACTTCATTACAATCTCAAGCGCATCTCTGTTTTTCAAAATATGTTCTTTACCCCAGGCCATTTTGCTCCGCGCATCAATTGCTTTTATAAAATTCTTTCCAAAATCAGTATGCAAATAATAAGCAAAATCCAAAGCAGTAGTTCCTGAAGGCAAAAGAAAACAATCAGGCAAAATATTCCCTTTACTATCGCTTAATTTATTTGCCCCTGCTGGAAAAACTGCAATATATTTCAGCAAATCAAAAACAGCAGAATTCAAAACTTTCTGAACACCGGTTCCAAATTCAAATTTATCCAAAACATTTTTTTTAATTTTTTCCAAAGCTTCTTTTTGTTTATCATTAAGTTCTTTTAAAATTTTAAAATCTTTTTCACCAGGAACATATTCAATCAAACCGGATTTAGCAGCTTGCCTTAAAGCCAATTCTGAATCTGCAGAACAGGGAACAACAATATACTCAGAAAATTTTTCTTTGATTTTCAGAAAATTTTTCTCACCATTTTCAGCATCAACTTTGTTCGCTGCAATAATCATTGGCTTGCTTTCTTTTCTCAAACCATTTGCAAATTTCATTAACTGTTCATCTGTCCACGACGACGCTTTTTCAGGCAAACCCAAATCCAACAAGACATTCTTAACCTGCTCTTCTTTAACCTTCAAACCAGAAAACTGCTTAGAAACACTTTCGGAAAATTTCAAATCTTCAATCTCAACTTTTCTTGCAAAACTTTTCCATGCTTTAACTAAAATATTGTAATACCATTTATCAAGTTCATTTTCAAGAAAAACAACATCATAAGTAAAATCATAATCCTCGCCTTCTGAAAGAATTTTTCCCTCGCTATTTGTTATTCCAGAACAATCAACAATTTGAATAAAAACATCTGCTTCACGCAAATCATCTAAAAACTGATTTCCTAATCCTTTTCCTTCTGAAGCACCAGGAACAAGCCCGGCAACATCCATTAAATCAACTGGAACAAACCTGTTTCCATTTATACAAAATCCTGTCCGAGGATTGCACTGAACATTAAACTCTTTATCAATACAATCAACTTTTACATAACCCACACCATGATTAGGTTTTATCGTCGTAAAAGGATAAGAAGCAATTTCAACTTCTGCTAAAGTCGCTGCTTTAAAAAAAGTGCTCTTTCCTACAGAGGGTTTTCCAACCAATCCAATTAACATAAAAAACTAACAAAACCTTTCTTTAAAAAACTTAATATTCAAATGCACCTATATCTGGATTTCCGGAAATTGATTTTCCATCATAGTCGCTTGTAAAACCAACACTCACTCCAGCATTTATCGGAGCACTTCCTGAAACTAAATGGAAATCTCTCGCACTTGGATTTACAAAAAAAGAAGTTTGATAATTCAAATTATGGTCTGTAACATGAGCAGAAACTGTTGATGCAGAAATTCCATCTTCAAGAAGATTGTTCCTTGCTGTGAAAAGTTCATTTCTTGAAATTTGCATATCCTGACGAAAAATCACTGCCTGAACCTGAAGCAGTTGAAGCAACATCTGCACTTCCAAAAATCCCGAACATTCCTCTCCTGAACTTGAAGAATTTGCAAAAATCCGTGAAGAAACAAGAAAATTAAAACTTGTTGAAAGAGCAAAAAAAGAAAACCACCAGAAAAAATCTTATGAAGGTGTTTGTGAAGAATGCGGAAATTACGGAATGCTCACAGAATCAAATGGTTCTATGGTTTGTGAAAATTGTCTGGAAGATTGATTACCAAACATCACATTCTTGATTATAATAATTCATCATCCAACCAGTAAGAATATCTTGTGCATTCACTGGGTCCAAAATTGAACTAGAACTATATTCTTCAGCACCAATATCTGGTAAATTTCTTTCTCTTCCAAAAATATCCTCGAAAACACCGGCATTAATTCCGGCATTAACAGGAGGGCTTCCAGAAGAAAGACGATAAATTGAATAACCATTCACAGTTTGCGTGGATAATTGGGGATTGGAAGTAATGTAACCAGAATCCCAATCACCATAACGTCCGTTATTAATTGAAAGCAAATTTCCTTCAACAACATCGTCTCCTGTGCAGTAAATATCAATAGTTTTTGTTTCCATTAAGTTTGTATAAAATAAATTATTAACATAAGTATTATCAGTCGGAGGATAGTCTCCAGAAGAACAATCTCTTCCAATTAAAAAAGCCCTTCTATTAAAATCTGTAAATGTATTGTGAGCAATAAGATTATGCCTTGCAACCCCTCCAATCTCATCAGTAAGACCTCTTGCAAAACTCACTGTCGCAAAATCATGTTGCCCTGTAAAATAATTATTTGTAATAGTATGATTTTCTCCATTAACAGAAAGCCCAACGCCATTAAAAAAATAATTTCCTGACAAAACAGTTTTTATGCCCCCCCTAATAGCAACATCTGCATCTCTGTACTGATTTGATTCAGGACGATTTCTCATAAAAACATTATTGGCAATTACATCATGCGATGCTTTACTGGAAATAATCTCCGGATCTCCGCATGCAGTATCAAAAATATTATAAGTAATAACAGTATAAGTTGGGCAAAGCCCCAATCCTGTACCTCCATAACCTAATTGAATTGTTTCTCCATCATTCCAAGTAGAACCTCCATAAATATAACCATCAGGTATTGAACTTGTAGAGGGAATATCTTTAAACATATTATGGTCTATTGTATTGTTATAATTGTAAATATTTGGAATATGATTTGAGGGAACACCAGAATAAAGAGTACAAGTATCAGGATTAATATCACTAGGTTCTGCAGTTCCTCTCCTGACTTCAATCCCTACTGTCGAACCAATTATGCATTTAAAGAGATTGTAATCAAGTCGATTATATTGTGCTTCATTAGTAAATTGAACAACTTTCTTTGCAAAAGGTTGTTTTGTCCCACATTGAAAAAATGCGTTCTGAGTAACTCTGCTATTTGTTGCACCATTAAATTGAAAGATAGTTTCTGCAACATCTTCAAAAATAAATCCTCCAATTATAACTGAATCTGAAGAGAGAATAAAACTTGTTGAACCATGGAAAACTACCCCTCCTGAAGTTTCTGCACGAACAATAATAGGATTGTCTTCATTTCCATTTGATTCAATAGTAATTTGAAAATCATTATAATTTCCATTTCTTAAAACAATAGCATCTCCGGGATTTGCATCATTAATTGCATTTTGCATTGAAGATTCACTATTAACATAAATAATATCACCATAATTAAATAGATTAATTTCATCAAATAAAAATTCACCATCTTCTCCTTCACCACAACTTCCACAATTAAATTCTTCACCACAATTATTTGTTTGGATTCCGC
>CAYXDU010000057.1:0-4015 GCA_964463895.1 Candidatus Woesearchaeota archaeon
AACCCGGGACTCCTGCGCGACAGGCAAGTGTTTTAGCCACTAAACTACCGAGGCACTTTTATACTTGTCTCGGGATTTACGCTGAGCACCATATATTGTGAGGCATAAACTACCGAGGCACAAGAAATTATGTTCAATTTAATTTTTAAAGGTTACTCTTTATCCCAATAATCCTTATAAAATATCACTATATTGTAAAATCATGAAAATAAAGACAAAAAAACAAAATTCTGATGGGGTTGTTCGTCTTGAAACTTCGGGAAACTTAAAAGAAATTTTAATCAATGAAGATTTTCTAAATCCAGATGACGCTTCAATTGCACTTTGTTTCAGAGGAAAAGATAGTTCAGGAATTGTTGAATTAACTGTCAAAGAAATGGAAATCCTCAATGATGAAATATCAAAAAGAATTCATTTATTAAAAGATGTTAAAGTTATGAAATTTAAAAACTAATTATTTTTCTTCCTCAATTTTTTCCAATGTTTTTTTGCAAGGATATAACCAATGCAGTTTTTTGAACCACATTTGCAGGGATGTTCTTTGTAATTTTCAAAATCATAGCCATAGTTGTAAGAAAGTTCTTCTCCTTTTTTTATGTCTTTGATTGCAATAATCCATATGTGTTTTTCATCAGATTCTGTTTCGCAGTTTGGATCACAGGAGTGATTTATGAATTTTGCGGGATTCCATGAAACCTTTCCGTTTATATCGTATTTTTTATTTAATTCAAAAACATAAACTCCGCCGTCGATTGTATGGTTTTTTGATTTTTCTAATTGTTTTTCTGCAATGTCTTCTGCTTGTTTTTTTGTGATTTTTTTACCAACGTATTCTATAACCCTTGTTCCTTTTTTTATATCTTTTTTTGCAAAGACACCTTTATTGTGGATATTTGAATTTTTAACAATAATATATTCACAATTTGGTTTTTTATTTAATGTCATTTTAGAAAAAGTTTATTCGTTTTTTTCCTGTTCAGATTTTCTTGCTTCTTCTCTAAGTCGCATCAGTTCTTTTTGATCTTCAATTAATTTCTTTTTTGCCTGTTCAATTTTATCTGAGTTTTTGTTTTTTAATTTTTTTAATTCTTCCTGGGCTTCCTGAAGCATTTTCTTTGCCTGTTCAATTTTATCTTCCTGCCCTTTTATTTGTTCATTACTCTTTTCCTGTATCTCACTTAGTTTTGTTATTCTTATTTTCTTTTCTTTTTTTGGTTTATTTTTTTCCCATCTTATGAAAAGAAATACTAATATTGCTAAAATAATTATTCCAAGTGTGTATAATATCATTCTGCCATTTATTGAAATTACACCGTCGGAAACAGAGAATGCAGTTACTTTATCTTTATTCTTTTTTTTAGAAGTTTGATTTGTTTCATTAAGCAGGATTTCTGATGTCTCATTTGTTTCATTAACTTCTGTTTCATTTATTGTTTCGTTTTGAGGTTCTGGTTTTGGCGCCCATACAGGATAAAAATCAAATTCCTGAAATTCTCCTGTTGAAAATGGTTCTTCAAATCTTTCTGTATAAACTGTTTCGCCGTCTTTTATTAAATTCAAAGTTAATTTATAAGAAAGGGTTTCAATAGAAAATCCAATTAGCGCATTTCCAGATTTTCCTATGTCTTTTTTTACATGATGCCAATATCCTGAACTATCTTTTACTGCCGCATGCACAGTATAATTTGCCGGAGCATTTACTTTTATGTTTGTATTAATTTCAATTGCACTTATTGTTGTTATAGATGCTATTAACAGGAAAATAAAAAAATATGTTTTCAACCTCATTTTATCTTTAAATGTATTTTTCTTTTTAAACTTTTCTTCTTTTTAATATCTATGTAAGTAAAATGTTATTTTGTTGTATTTTTGAGTTAGTCAAAACATTTAAAAGTGATTTTTGTTTTTTGGTTTTAACTAAATGAGGATTTAAAAAATGGAAGAAAACGAGGTTCAACAAAACGAAACTTCTGAAAATTCTGAAGAAGCTCCGGTTGAAGCGGGCTCTGAAGAACCTGTTGCCGAAGAAATGCCTTCGGAAGAAACATCTGAACCTGCTCAGGAAGCATCAGAAGCTCCGGCAGAGAATTCAGAATCAGAAGATTCAGAAGAAAAATCTGAATAAGATTATTTTTTTTATTTTTTCTTAAACTTTATATACCCTAATTCTTTTTTTATTTTATGAGGTGGGCAAGATTTTTGTTTATTGCATTGGTTTTAATAATTGTAGTTTTGCTTTTGATTTATTTTTTTATTCCAATCGGAACAATTGAACTTTCACCGTCGGGATTTTTGCAGAATTCCTCGGTTGTAAACAATTCTTTTGGCGATTCCAATCTTCAGTTTTATGATAATATGAGATACAGAAGCAAAGAAATTTCTTATAAAATTTACGATGAGTGCACGCTTCAAAAGAAAAATGACATGGAACTTGCTTTGGATATTATTTCTAATTCGACGATACTTGAATTTTATCCTGTTGTTTATGGTGAGGAGATTTCAATTACCTGTAGTGAAGATAATATAATTCATGGAAATACTTTTATCGGCGGTGAAGGCGGAGTTACAAATGTAACTATTGCAGGTGATTTTAATATAATTTTTAATGGAAAAGTTTTGCTGATAAGAGATGCAATTTGCCCGACGCCGAATATTGCGATTCACGAATTGCTGCACGCACTTGGTTTTGACCATTCAGAAAATCCGAATAACATAATGTATGCGACTTATGATTGCAGTCAGACAATTGGAACTGAGATTCCTGATTTTCTTAATGAAATTTATTCTTTCCCGGAAAAACCTGATGTGGTTTTTGAAAATGTTGAGGCAGTGATGCACGGAAAATATCTGGATGCGAACATTAGTTTGAGGAATAATGGAATTGCTTTTGCACCAGAATCAACTTTAGTAATTTCTGCTGACGGAAAAGAGATTAACAAAATGGGTATTTCTTCTTTGGGAATAGGTTATGGAAGAAAGATTACTTTTACAAATCTTTGGGTGAATAAAATTTCTGTTGAAGAATTGGAATTTTCTATTGAATCGGATTTTGACGAACTTTCCAAAATAAATAATGTTTATACTCTTTCTGTGAAAAAATAAAAAATAAGAATAAGTTACTTAGTCATCAAGAGCAAGCCAGTCAATGTCTTCCTCAAGTTCATCTTCCTCAAGTTTTCCTTTATCGAAGTTTTCGGATTCATTGAATTCCGTCATTATTTTTTACCTCGTTTTTTATAATTTTTCTATAAATGTTGGAGTTTTTAAATTCTTCTATTTCTGAAAAGGTGTTTTGGAATGTATGTTTTCAAAAAATAAATCCCCCCGCCAAGAGTCGAACTTGGGATCTTCCGGGTACTGCTTAATTTTTTAGTTCCCGTTGACGACGGCTTATCATGCTTCATCCTTATCCAAACGGAATGTCTGCATTAGCAATAAGCTACAGCCAGACGCTCTAACCACTGAGCTACGAGGGGCTATAATTTAAAGAAGAATTTTGTTTTTAAAAGTTATCATTCCCTCTTCTCGTCCTGTTCAATTACAAAATAAGCTTTATTGGAATTTCTTTCCATGATTTTTCCGTCTCTTTCAAATATTGCAGAAGTTCTTGGAAGTGCGAATTTTCCGATGATACCGATTTTTGAATAAAGAATGTAACTTATTATTCTTGTTTCGCCCTGTTCAAGTTTTTCAAAATCCCATTTGATTCTTTTGTTTTTTTCGTCGATTCTTGAAGGCGTTTCAGAACCAAATCTTTCGTGGAGTTTAACTAACGGAGGCAATCTTTCTGTTATGCTTACTTTTTCAAGATATTTTTTAGCATTCACAACAACAGAAATTCTTAATGCAAATTCGCCACCTTTTGTCCGAACAAATGAAACTTTTTTTCTAAGGACAAGATTTCTGCTTGAATAATATTTTGTTAAAACAGTTATTAATACAATTAAGACAATGATTAAAACAGGGAACATCCAGTTTGTTTTTACTTTTATTTGCATTTCTTCACTGGGATTTA
>CAYXDU010000058.1:0-3822 GCA_964463895.1 Candidatus Woesearchaeota archaeon
TTCAGCGACGGGAAAAATTTGTGATGATGTTACAAGAAGTTGTGTTGAGGCAACTTGTTCAGGAGATTCAACTCAATCATGCACAATTGCAAATGGTGTTGGTCAGCAAACAAGAACATGCACTGAGGGAGTTTGGAGTTCATGGGGAACCTGCACTGTTATATCATGCAATTCAGGATATATTACTTCAGGAAATAGTTGTGTTGAGGAACAAAGTGGAGAATGTGTTCATTATAATGGTGTCTGTGGAAGTGGTTGTGATTCAAGAACAGATCATGATTGTTTTGCACAAGAGCATTCTGGTTTTCCTGTTATAACTTTGAAAGATGAAAATGATTATTCAAATAAAGTTTATATTGACCCTACATGGACCGGATGCCAGACAGGAACAATTGATTGTCCTTATAATTCCTGGACAGATGTTACATGGCAAAGTGATACTGCTTATTTACAAAAGAGTGGAACAAGTGAAACTGTGAACTCAGAGTTGCTTATACAAGGAACACCTAATGTTTATATTGGAGCTTATGGAACAGGTGAAAGACCTATAATAATTGGAGGAGATACCTTCTTATTTAATGTTCGTTCAAATTATGTTTTTTTTAGGGGGATTCATGCACAAAGCCCTTTTTCTTCAAGAGAGGTTCCAGGAAATGCTATTTATTTTAGAGGGGATGGAAGATATGGAGTTGTTTATGATTGTGTTGTCAGTAATTGTGGATGGGAAGGAATTTTTTCATGGGGAGATGGATTGAAAATTCTTTATACAGAAGTTAAGAATGTATATCAGGATGGTATCTGGGCAGGAAATTCTGAAAATATTGAAATGGCTTATAATTACATACATGATGTTAACGAAGCATATTATATTTATGGAAGCGACTCAAGTATGGCTGGAGGAGATGGGATACAATTAGAAGGAGTAATTGATTCAGAAACAGGATTTGTTTCTTATGTTGATAGATGGTGGATTCATGAGAATATAATTGATAGAAGTAATTCTGGAAATAAATTTGCTGTTATTTCTAATGGGTTAGAGAAGGAATTTGCTGTTTTTGAATACAACACTTTATATGGTCCAAAACCAGGAGGCCATGGTGGAACAGGTTTTTATACAGGAGCAAAGTGGAATGAAGTTTATAACAGGTGGGAAAGAGGAAAAAATGTAATTGTAAGAAATAATGTTTTTAATGGTCCTTCACCAAGGGCTATTTGGATTGCTTCAGATGATACAATACTTGAAAATAATATTATTAATGGGGTGGTTGATGCAATTTATAATGATAATGCAGATAATTTAAGAATTTTGAATAATGAATTCAATGATATTTCTGGTGAATGTTATGGAGGTGCTTCTTATTCTGAAGCAACAGGGAATACAGGAGATTGTTTTTAAATTTTGATAAGTCAATAACTATAATGGGTGAACCGGGACAGTTAATTTTAATTAGAGAATTGTTAATTTTATATAGTATTAAAAATTATTTTTATTATGAAAAAAGAGTTGATTAAAGGCAAAAAAGGTTCACATGTGGGTGTTGTTATTTCGTTTATGATTTTTGTTACTTTTTTGCTGTTTGTCCAGTTTATTGTAGCGCCTGCTGTAAATGCAAATAAAGACAAAAAAACTCTTTTGGAAAGTGTTGAGAGAAATATAATAAATAAATCATCTTCTGTTATGAAAACAGCAACAGTGTCTGTTTCAAGTTCTGTCACGTCAAACTGCGTCAGCATAAGTTCTTTTATTTCAGGATTTGATTTTGGTTTAGGAATAAAAGTCACAAGTGAAGAAGGAAATCCCATAACCAGTTCTCTGGCTTCGGATTTAAATACATTGCAGATTAGCAGAAACAGCAATTCTGAAAATCTCCTGAAAATCCATAGTTCTGATGTTTTTGATGCATTAAGTTCAGGAACAATTTCATGTTCAGCAATTACTGAAGGTTCAGGTTACAGTCTCGGAATATCAAACAGCAAGGAATATGTTTTTGAAGAGAAGATAAAAAATTTAATTGAAGAATATTCTAATTATTCAAAATTAAAAACTGATTTGAATATTCCAAAAGACACTGAATTGGGAATTGCATTTATTTATGAAAACGGCTCTCTTATTAGCACAACAGAGAGAAATGTTACAACAAGTGTTTACATAAGTGAAAAACAAATAGAATATGTTGATTCCGATGGTGAGGTTTTATCTGGAAAATTGAGGGTGAAAATATGGTAATGAAAAATAAAAGAGGTTGGATAAAAGTTCTGGAAGTTTTTGTGTCAATACTTTTAATTATGGGAATAATTGTTTTGCTTTTGAATGAGACATATTTTGAAAGCGGAATTACTGAAGAAGTTTCTTCAATGCAAATTTCAATTTTGAGGGAAATTCAATTTGATGATAATTTAAGAGGAAATATTTTAAGTGCAAGTTTACCTACGAATTGGAGTGAATTTAATTCAACAGGATTGGGTGATGTCAGGGAAAAAATTTCAAATGAAACAATTCCAAGTCTTGACTGCGAAGCAAGAGTTTGTGCTTTAACTGATGTCTGCAAATTGGAAAATGATTTGAATAAAGACATTTATGCCGAGGCAGTTGTTATTTCTGCAGATTCTGATATTTATTCGCCGAGGCAATTAAAATTATTTTGCTGGGAGAAATGAAACCTAAAAAATCAAACTCCAAAATCTCTGAGAATACAACCGGAATAAAACTTCAGGCATTTGGAAAAACAATTGAAGAAGCTTTTTCCAATTCTTTAATCGGGATGTTTTCTGCAATGTATGAAAAAAAAGTCAAGACAAAATATTCACACAAAATAAAAATAAAAGGAAAAAATTTAGAAGAATTATTGTATAATTTTTTGAAAGAGTTTATTTTGCTTTTTAATGATAAAAGAATTTTTGTTTCAAAAATAGAAGATATGAAAATTGATTTGAATAAGAATGAACTTTATTGTGTTGTTTCAGGAGATTTGGCAAAAAATTATAAAATTCATACTGTGATAAAGTCAGTTACTTATAATAATATGTTTGTAAAAGAAGAAAAAGGAAAATGGATGATTCAGGTTTTATTGGGAGTTTAAAATATATTTTACAAGATAATAAAGAATATAAATCAATTTGAAGTGGTGTTTTTATGAAATTTGGATTAAAAGAAATTGTCCTTGTAGGAGGTTTGTTGTTTGGTGCTTCAAAGGTAAGTGGGCAGGAATTTTTGTCAAGAGAAATTAATCCGTGGAATTATGAAAAAGAACTTTTTATTGAAGCTGATTTAAATGACGACGGAATTAAAGACAGATTTGTTGCTGTAGATAGCGCTGGTTTGAAGGGATATGATTACAGAATTTTCACAGAAATAAAAAATGAAAAAGAAAAAGTTTTGGAAAGGAAAGAACTTTCAAGAACAAATGGAATGGTTTATAATCTAAAAATTGACGACGGAAAATTAATTTATTATGTTAATCACGGAGTTAATCTTGAAGGAAATTTTTGTGAGCCATTTATGAACATTCAAAAAAGACAAGGTTTATATGAAAAAAGAGAATTTGATGAAATGTCAAAAAAATTTGTTTGCACAGATGTTTCTGAAGAAAATCCCGACCTTTAATCATTCCTGCCAGTTAATTAAAGGTTTTAGATGCTTGATAATCTTGACTGAAGATTTTTGTTTTTCCATGACATCAAAGATGTTTTTGTATGCCCTCGGTGCTTCGTCAATTACAAATTTTGTTTTTATTCCTGACATGATTTTTTTCATTTCATCTATTGTAATGTTTTCTTTTGCTTCTTTTCTGCTCATTGCTCTTCCTGCTCCGTGCGCTGAGG
>CAYXDU010000059.1:0-3813 GCA_964463895.1 Candidatus Woesearchaeota archaeon
TCCCATTCTCCAGGAAGATAATTTCTTAATCCATTTAATTTGTCTTCTAAAATTTCTTTATCATTATAATCAACAGTTCCGTTGCCATTAATATCTGCTCTGTCTAAAGTTCTATATTCTCCGACGTCATTTGAATTTAAATTTGGAACATAACTTCCATTAATTATAGATTCCATTTTTGAAGCATCATCCCAATTTATAGTGTTGTCATTATTTACATCACCAGAACCATACCAATTTAAGTCAGAATGATTCGGCTGAATAAACGGCACTACAACATGTTCCTGAGCACCAACATTTTTCATAGGCATCAATCCAGCGACGGCTATTGGCAAAGCATACAATAAATTTTTCAGTCCTTTTTTCATAATTATCCTATGTCCCAGAACTATTTAAATGTTTTGTTTTTGTTGTTACTATGTAATGGGTAACAAGGGGAAAAATCGAATGTAATAATATTTTTAAAGGTTGAATTCTATCAGTTTTTATGGAAAACCTAGAAAATAAATCTTCTGAAGGAAATGAAGTATTCTATAGTTCTGCTGAAAGGGACTATCTTTCAAAAGTTAAAGGTTCCTCTCGATTAGAGAAATATAGTTGCGTGACTGGGTGCATTAATTGTATAAGTTGTGGTGGAAATGATTAATTTCAAAAATTATTAATCAAAGGGGTTTCTATTATAAAAATGGGACAAGGTCAATTATTTATTCAGTGGGATTCCACAAATGATTGTAATCTTAGGTGCTCTCATTGTTATCATAACCGTGAGGGAAATCAAAAGCATTTACAAGATAATAATTTAATGGATTTTAAAAAAGTAAAATCCATGATTGATGATTTATATTTTACCTCTAAACGTTGGGAGAGGACTCCTAGATTTCACATTTCTGGGGGAGAACCCTTAATGAGAAAAGATCTTATGGAAATTCTTAATTATACTCAATCATATAAAATTCCAACGAGGTTATTAACAAATGGTACTTTAATTACAAAAAGTAAATCAAAGGAAATTTCAAAAAGAGGGGTAAAAAAATTGCAAATATCTTTAGATGGAAATGAAGAAAGGCACAACATTGTTAGAGGAAAACATTTTGCATATAGAAAAGCCATAGAAGGAATTAAAAATTGTACAGAAAATAATATTTCAGTTACAGTATCAATGACTGCACTGAAATCAAACAAAAATGATTTGGAAGATGTTATTAAAAATTCTATTGATGCTGGGGCAAAATTTTTTGGATTTCAGTCTTATGTTCCAGATTCAAAATTGGGAATAAATGACCCTGAATTTCTTGATGCAAAAGAAACATACAACCTATTTAAAAGATTTAGAGAATTATCCCAAATTTATGGAGGTAAAATAAAACTGTTAGAAACAGAAGTTCTTTGGAATTTAATGCATTGTGATGATCCATTAAAAAAAGAATCCAGAGAAAAAGGAATTTTTATTGGAGGATGTGGAGCAGGATATACTGGAATTACTGTTCTCTCTGATGGAACAGTTTATCCCTGTAGAAGACTTCCAATAAAAATAGGAAACATAAACGAAGGTTTAATTAGTTTAATTACTGAAAAAGAAGTTATGAGAAATTTGAGAGATTTAAATCAAATGAAAAAGAATACAAATTGTGAAAAAGTATCTTATTGTCGTGGATGTCGTGCTATTGCTTATGCAATAACAGGAAATTATATGGCAAAAGATCCAATGTGTTTCAAAGAATTTGTTAAAGAAAAGGATTTAAAGGAGCACAAAAAATGAAATTTCTAAAAGAAGTTCTTTCTGAATGCCTAAACGATTTAAATCCAAAATCTATTCTGGATTTAGGTTGTGGAGAGGGGAAAATTTCTTCAATGTTTTTTAAAAAAGGGGCAAGGATTTTTGGAGTGGATAAAGAAAAAAAAGAATCTTTTTCTGGAAACATTAATTTTTTACAATCAGATATAAGAGATTTTTTATTTAATGAAAAATACGATTTAATTATTGCTTCAATGGTTTTACATTTTTTAAAGAATGAAGATGCGCTAAAACTTATACAAAAAATTAAAAAAAACACTTCGGATGAAGGACATAATCTTTTAATATGCATGTCTAAAGAAGAGAGGTATGCAGAAAGAAACCCTTTTGATTTTTATGTAAATGAAACAGAATTGGAAGAATTATATTCGGGTTGGGAAGTTATTAAAAATGAATTATGTTTCTCAAAACCGCACCAACATGAAGATGGAAAGATGTATAAACATAAAATAATTGTTTTTTTGGCAAAAAAAAGTTAAAATGGGATTTATTAAAAAATTTCCTAATGCAGAGTTTTTAGACAATCTTTCTGGAATTTCTCGTAATAATTCTTTACTTTATTCAGTGGAGAAAAATAAAGTAGTTTTAAAAAAATTTGAGAAACCGATTTTATTCAAAAGAGAATTATTTATTTATGATTTATTTAATGAAATCCCCATTGTTAAAACTCCAAAAATTTTCTATGAAGGAAATCTTGAATTAGCAACATATTTCATAAATTCTGAAAAAGAAAAAGATATTCTCTTAGCTACAAAAGATTGGGCAAAAATCCATTCTTATTTTATAAATAACAATCAAATAGAAAAGAATAAAATTCTTATGAAGCATGATATCATTAAAAATGCAAATTATCTTTTGGTAAATATAAATTCATTTGGTAAAAACAATAAAACTTTATCCAAAATTCTAAACAGTATAAACTCATCAAAAACAAAAACTCTTATTTGTGGGGATTTATTTGCCAAGAACTTTTTAACTCTTAAAAAAACTAATTATTATTTTGATTTTGAATTCTCAGGAATAGGTTCTCCTGCAAAAGATGTGGCATCATTAATTTTACATCATCCGACCAGAAAAGAAAAAATAATTGAATTATATAAAGACAGTTTGGATTTCAAATATCCTTCCTTAGAAAAGGAAATAAAAGAAGAATTAATAGTCCGAGGGCTACAATTGATTTATCTCTTAGATAAAAAGGATATGAAAAATGATTTAAGACAAAATATGAAAAATAAGTTTTGGGAAGTTATTGAAGATTATATGTGAAACGCAATAAGATTTATAAAACCAAATTACTTAATTAATTCAAGATGGAAAAAAGAGGATTGGTTGTTTTTAGTCTGGTATTTATTAGTGTATTTTTATTATCTGTGAATTTTGCAAGTTCTGCATCATGTTCTATAAAAACTTCTTGTGCGCCGGATAATACAGTTATGAAATTATCTGCTTCTACTAATGCTCACGGGGCTCTATGGAATCAGGGTAGTTATGGATCTTATGTTTGTTGTGATTTTACCGGAACTCATAATTGTACTGGAAACAATAAAATTATTGGTTTAAGTGCTACAACAAATGCTCATGCTGAGATTAAATCTGGAACAAGTTATAACAATCCTGATTATCGTGTTTGCTTTGGAGATTTATCCTGTACAATGGTCACTGGTTCTTCATGTCCTTCAAATTATCCTATTGCGACTGTTTCTTTGAGTGCTCTAACAAATGCTCATATTGCACAAGCATTTGGAACTAATTCCTATCCATATAAAATTTGTTGTTCTCCTTATGTTGATGAACCAATTTGTGGAGATGGAAGCATAGAAGGTTCTGAAGCGTGTGATGATGGTAATACAAATAATTGTGATGGATGTTCTTATTCTGCTGGATATTGCGATAGCACAGGACCTTGTCAAGTTCAACCGGGTTATAGTTGTTATCAGCCAATTGCAAATGGACCAAGTTGTTGTTATTCTCTTGATCCTGTGACAGGATGGATAAAAGAAGGAGTTCAGGGTGCATTT
>CAYXDU010000060.1:0-3796 GCA_964463895.1 Candidatus Woesearchaeota archaeon
CATTGGCAAAAAACTAGCAACAGCTATGGGGATTCCATACAATAAATTCTTCAATCCTCTAACTTTTTTCATGTTTTTTATAAGAATTAAAACTATTTAAACCTTTTGTTTTTGTTGTCACTACTAAATGAGTAAATAAATTATTTTATGAGAATAACAATGTTTAAAAAGTTTGGAATTGTGTAGTTTTATGGTGATGGTTACCCGGAAACCAAATTCCGAGCATACCATGAAAAAGAAAAAACCTCATCGCGGTTTCGCGGAAATAAATGAGATAAAAAATGATTCTAATGAAATTTATCTAAATTTACTTGGATATTCTATTAAAGAAAGTTCTTTGAAAAATTTAAATTCAAATGATTGGAATGAGTTTTGTTTAAGTTATAATCTAAACAAAAATTCAAAAGGAATTTATTTGCCAAGAAATTCAACAGCAGTAATTCCAAAAAATAATTCTTTGAGTTTGTTTCATGAATATTTTGGACATGGTTTGTTTTGTGAGAGAAGTTTAGTTGGAAAAGAATTGGTTAATTTAGAAAAGAAATTAACTGAAGAAGAAAAAAATAATTTTAATGGAGATGAATTTTCAAAAGAAGATTTGGAAAATTTCCGCCGGGAAAATGAAACTTTTAATTATCTACAGAATTTTAAAAATCAAAATTTAGGAATTTATGAAGGGTTTGCAGTTTTTAGTGAATATTTTTTATCAAACAATTTTGGATTAGAAAATTTATTTGAACAAAAGTATGAAAAATTAAATGGAGAATTTAGAAAATATTTTGATGAAGTAATTTCCTTTAATGAAAAGTTTGGAAATTTGGCTACGTTTTATGGATTTGGTTTGGAGAGAGTTACAACTCCTGAAAGAGTTAGAAAATTATTGGAAGAAGTTTATGGAGATAAGATTAATGATATTGAATTTGCTGTTCTGTATGGCTCTAAAAAAGGTTTTTCAGATATTGATGTTTTTAATGTTGGGAATTTAGAGAATATTGAAAATGAATGGTTGGATTTGAGAAATTACTCTAAGGAAGAATTTGAGAAGAAATTAAATTTATTGGATGTTGAAATTACTGATCCTTTATTTTCTGGAGAGATAATTTTTGGAAATAAAAATTATTTTGAGAATTGTAAGAACAAGATTTTGGATTCTGAAATCAGTCGGGAGGCGATTAAACATAATTTTTGCAAGAGTGATGAACAATTAAACTTGGCTTTGCAATTAGAAAAAAATAATCCTTTGAGAAACAATGGTTTATTATATTCTATTATATATATGAAAAATGCTTTGGCTTTAAGGGAAGGTAAAAAATTGCTGACTAAAGAAAGTTTAGTTTCAGATTCACATAGCGAAAAGTTTATAGAGTTGAGAACCGATAATAAATTATCGGACAACCCTGTAATTACAGAGTTGAAAGGAGGTAAATTAATATGAAACTTGAACAAGAACTTTATGAATCTTCTGAGAAAATTGGAAATAACTTTATGGAGAGAGATTTAGAATATTTAAGTGCAAGTGCTTTGTATAGTGGGTGTTCTATCAATGTTACTGTAGGAGGAAGTGGAGGAGGATTATTTGATAAAGAAAAATACTCTTGCGGGAGTGGAACTTTGAAATCAGATTTTCCGGGGTATGATTTTTCTAAACCTTTTGGGAGTAAACCCTTGAAATTTCCCAAGATTGAATTTCCAACACCTCTTCCAAAAGTTCCAAGTGGACCAATAAGGGTGGGAGGAAGTAAACCGATAAAACCGGCTAAAATTGATTTTCCAAAATTAGCACAGAATTATCTAAAAACTATAGAAATTCCAAAGATTGGGAGTAAACCTCTTCAGAAACCTCTCGAATTTCCAGATGGGACCCATTTAACAAGCACCCTTGGTACGATTAAGGTTAATGATAGTAAAACAAATTATCCTTTAACGAGATTGGATTTTGCCGACAACCACAAACCATTTAACCACATTCAATATGGGGGAAAGCCAGGTTTTGATCCAGATAGAAAAGAAAAAGAAGCAGACGATCTGTTTAGCTACATCATCCTTAAAAAGTTTGGAATTGACTTATAAAAATGGAAATTGAGATAAGAGATGAACTTGGCGGAATAAATGTAAAAGATAATTTAAGTAATTATGAAGGCACTATTTCTGCCAATACAAAAAAAAGAGTATTTTATCTAACTGGAAATAGATACAACATCATTCTTCAGTTTATGAATGAAGAAGAATTAGATTCTCTTATAGAATCTCTTAATTATTTCAAAGAGAAAAAGAATTTCCCTCCAAAAGAATAATTTTTTATTTTAATTATTTTATTTTTTCAAAGAGGTGGTTTAATTTTTTCATCAAAGAAATATATGGTTTAAAATGAAAATAGAGTTGTCTGAATGTAATTCAAATAAAAAATATGAACCTCTAATTGTCAAAGAGATTAGGAAAAAATCAGATAAAGAATACTCTATTTTTTTTGGAGAATATGAGCTTTTATTTATTCCAAAAAAAATCAGATATAGATTTTCTAAAGAAAATTTTTCATGACGAATTTTTCTTTGGTGATTGTAATCCAGAAATAAAAATTCTTCTTAAAAAGAAAGGTGTTTTGTTTAGGGAAGGAAGCTATGAAGTTAGTGAGTTTATAGAGGAAGGGGATTATAAGGGTGTGTTGGAAATTCATGTTGTGCCAGGACCTTCAGAAGAATTTAGAATTTATATAATTCCTGAAGTTCATGAAAGTATCCCAAAAATATTTGGCAAAATCTTCAGATAAATTATTTTTCCAAAGAGGTGGTTTAATTTTTTCATCAAAGAAATATTTATAAAACCCCATTAACTAATTAATACATCATGGTTAAAAGAGGATTGGTTGTTTTTAGTTTAGTTCTTATTGGAATTTTCTTATTTTCAATAAATTTTGTTTCTGCTGAAGTAGTTTCTTGTTCAGTTACTGGTTCAAGTTCATGTGGAGGAACAGTTGTTATGAGATTATCAGCAACAACAAATGCTCATGGAAGTTTGCCAAGCAGTTCAAGTTATCCTTATGTTTTATGTTGTAATGGAAATGCTGGTGAGACAACAACATGTACAGGGAATAATAAAATTATCTCTTAATAATCTTCCCAGAACTTCCAGTATTTGTTTGGTAAAAGTAAACTCCCGGAGTGTAATCTGAAAAATCTATTTCAACTTTTCCATCTTTATCGTTCTCTTTTTTGGAATAAACTCTCTGACCTGCAGTATTGTAAATATTTACATTTATATCCTCCCCGACCCCATGTTCCAGTGTTGCTGTTGTAGAAACAGGGTTAGGATAAAATTTTGTTTTTGAATTCAAAACTTGTTCTTCTAAAGAATTTATTTTATTAACAGTAAAATTAACACTATCTCTTGATTTATTGTAAAGATAATCTTCTGCTTCAATCAAAAGTTTATAGTTATCATTTTCCAAGTCAAGATTTTTGGTTCCAGATTGACTTAAAGAGTTCCATGTTTCTCCGTTGTCAAGAGAATATTTTGCTGACTTGAAATTTTCATCATAAATATTGTACTCCAATTTTGGATTTTCATTATAAACTTCATTTTCAAGAGGAGAACTTCTGGAAATTTCTGGAGAGTTGTTTTCTCTTTGCTGAATTATTTTTATATCTGGGTTATTATAAATATTTTCCAATTCCGCATCCCATTTTATTTCTGAATTTCCATTTGTTAATTCAAATTTCATTATTGGAAACTGACCTGCTAGAACATATTGCTGTTGAGATTCACTCCAAGCTGTATAACTATAATTTATTACAACTTC
>CAYXDU010000061.1:0-3788 GCA_964463895.1 Candidatus Woesearchaeota archaeon
GTTTTTTTGGTTTTTCTTTTGTGTAGGTTTTATTTGGATGTTTCATAGAAAACCGAGAATTTTTAAGCTTAAAACTTTTTCCTAATCAATGGAACAAGAAACACAACAAAAAGTTTGGGATAGAATTGCTAAAGAATGGCATGAATTCAAAGAAATTCCTTCGGAGTTTAGTAAGAAGTTTTTGGAAAACTCTTCTGGAAAAGTTTTGGATTTGGGTTCTGGAAGTGGAAGGCATATTACAAAAATTAAAGACTCTGGAACAAAGTCCCAGGCCTCGCCCTCGAAAAATCGAGAACGAAACGGGAAAATGTATTTGGTTGATTTTTCAAAAGAAATGTTAAAACTTGCTGAGAAAAAAGCCAAAAAACAAAAGATTGAAATTGAAACCAGAAAAGGAAATCTTTGGAAAATTCCTTATAAAAAGAATTTTTTTGATTATGCAATTTGCATTTCTGCTTTGCATTGTATTTCGTATGAAAATCATGAAAAAGTTGCTGAAGAAATTTATCGGGTTCTGAAGAAAAATGGGAGAGCATTAATTGGTGTTTGGAATTATAATTCAAAGAGATTTAGGAGCAAGAGGAAAAAAGGCAAAGAGCATTTTATTGGCTGGAGGAATAAAGGCAAGAGGTATTATTATTTATTTGAAGAAGAGGAAGTTCATAAATTATTTGAAGAAGTTGGCTTTAAAATTGTTGAAGAAAGAAATTCAGAGATGATGATTAATTTTATTGTTGAGAAATGATTATTTTTTATCTTTTCTCATAATCTTAATAAAATCAAAAAATGATTTTTTTTGAAAGTCAATTAGTTTTTTATTTTGCAAATCATATGAAACTTTTATCATTCCGAGATTTGAAATAAAAATTGTTCCAATGAGAATTTCTTTTTTATTGTGGTTTTGCAAACTCCAAAGCAGTTTCTCAATTTTTTTGTTAATTTTTCCCTGTTGCATTTTTTGTTCAACAATTTTTTCAAGTTTTTCAAAATCAAAATCCAAATTATCAGGGATTTTTTCAATTTTTTTATTATCTGTAAATCCAAAATCTTCAACAGGCATAACTTCAATTGGATTTTGATTTAATTTAAAACTGAACATTTTATTTAATTTAGGAATAAAATAATCCAAATGTTGCTGGTTATCGTTGGCTTTTTTATCAATTGAGAAAAATCCTGAACACAGAAATGCTTTTGGATGGGTTTTTTTAAATTCCTGAAATTCTTTTGAGTCAATTAATTTTTCTAAATAAAATTGGAAGTTCATGTAAAAAACAGATTATTTTGATTTATAAGTTTTAGGATATAAATTATTTTAAATGATTAATTTGTGATAGGATTATGGTTATTCACAGATCGAGGTTTAAGAAAAATTTAGGGCATTTTCTTAGAGGAAGGATTACTTCAACCAGTGATTATAAATTTCAGGTAAAAATTTCTGGAAGGGAAGGAGAAGAGAAATATAAAATTTTTAAAAATGAAAGGAACGGTTCTTATCAAAGACCTTTTATGCATTCAGAAGTTATGTTGAGATTTCATGATTTAAAATCAAAAGAAGGAAGATATGACGACCCTGAGAAAAACATGCCTTTTGAAATTTTAACTCTTAGAGGTGAAAGGATTTATAGAAAAAAACAAGATTAATTTCTTTCTTTAATCTCCTTCCTAATTTTTTCAATAAATTTATTTACTTTTAGATTTTCAAGTTTTTTGTTTCCTTTGTATCTTACAGCAACTGAATTATCTTTTTCTTCTTTATCACCAATTGTTATGATGTAAGGGATTTTTAGAAGTTCAGCAGATTTTACTTTTGCCTGAATTGTTGTTTGTGAGAAATCAGAGTCAATTCTTAAATTTGAGATTTCTTTTTTTAATTTTTTTAGAATTTTTTCTGCGTGTTTTGTGTTTCTGTCTGTGAAATTTAGAATCCGTATTTGTATTGGTGCGAGCCAAGTAGGTAATCTTCCTTTTGTGTGTTCAAGTAAAATTCCAATGAATCTTTCAAGAGAACCAAAGATTGCACGATGAACCATTGTTGGGCGTTTTTTAGAATTATCCGAGTCAGTATATTCAATTTCAAATCTTTCAGGCATTGAAAAATCAACCTGAATTGTTCCGCATTGCCATGTTCTTCCGAGAGAATCTTTTAGATGAAAGTCAATTTTAGGACCGTAAAATGCTCCGTCGCCTTTATTAATTTTGAATTTGATTTTTCTTTTTTTGAGAACATTTTCCAATGCTTTTTCTGATTTATCCCAGGTTTTGTCACTTCCTATCCGCTTTTCAGGACGGGTTGAAAGTTCTATTGAATATTTGAAACCGAATTTTGAATAAACAAGTTCCATTAAATCCATTACCTCAAAGATTTCCTTTTCAAGTTGTTTTTCAGTGCAAAAAATATGCGCGTCGTCCTGAGTGAATTGGATTACTCTGAATAAACCTCCGAGAACTCCTGATAGTTCCTGTCTGTGAACAATTCCGAATTCACCTGATTTTAGAGGAAGGTCTTTATAAGATTTTGGAGAATTTTTGAAAATTAATAATCCCCCTGGGCAGTTCATTGGCTTAATCAGGAAATGTCTTTTTTCATATTCTGTTGAAAAATTATTTTCTTTGTATTTATCCCAATGTCCTGAAATTTGCCAGAGTTTTTTGTCCATAATTTGGGGAGTTTTAACTTCTTCATAATTTTTTTCTTTTAGAATTTCTCTCATAAAATTTATTAGTTCATTGTAGATTGCTGTTCCGTTATTGTGCCAGAAAACCATTCCCGGAGCAACTTCATTGAAACTGAATAAATCCATTTGTTTTCCAAGAATTCTGTGGTCGTTTTCTTTGAGTTTTGAAGTGTCAAGTTTTGATTTTGAAATTTCTCTAAGAAGTTGTTTTGAATCAAAAGTTTCTTCTGATTCTTTTTTTTCAATTTTAATCTCTCTGCTTAATTCAGAAAGAGGATGTCCTTTGACTTTTAATTCAAATTCTTTGTAATATCCAAAAGGCGCTCTGCTAACATTGAATTTTTGTTTTAATAATTCCTGTTCAGTTTCTTTTAAGATTTCTATAGCTGTTTCAGGATTGCCAAGGTTTTTTGAAAGATGTGCATAAGGATATAAAACAATATTTTTTGTTTTGACCTGTTCTGATATTTCTTTTATATTTTTTGAAAGTTCTTTTACTGCTTCTTTAATATTTGAATCAGATTTTTCAATTGCAGTTAAAACAACCAATGCCTCTTTAATTTCTTTTTCGGATTTTTCTCTTTCAGACAAGTCCTCAATTTTTTTCAAGGCTTTTTTCAATGGTTTGAATTTTATGTAATCAACATGAAGGTTTAGTGTTTTCATAACAGGATTATGATTGAGAAGTTTATAAAATTTGTTAAATTCACAGAAAAATATAAATACTCAAACGATTTAGAAAAATTCTAAAATGATTTTTACAAACTTTTTATCGGGAGGAGAATGTCATGGAAGAAGTAGATAGTGATAGTCATCGGTTTGAAACAGGAATTTTTAGTTTCTTGTAGAGGATTTTCTTTAGGTGTTTTACAAATTTTTGGATTGGTTCAAACAGATTTGATTTTACCAAAACATTTAAATAGTAATTACTTTAAAATAATAACAAATATTGTACAAAAAGAGATGAAAATCTCTGATTGTAAATTAAAATGGAAAATATAGACGATGAATGCGAAAAGATTATCAAAACGAATATTGGAAGGAATGTTAATTGGAGCAACTGTATTTGGACATTTGAAGGATGTTTCTGCTCCGGCTGTTGATACTGAATAT
>CAYXDU010000062.1:0-3764 GCA_964463895.1 Candidatus Woesearchaeota archaeon
ACAAAATAGAAAATAACACAGAAAGAATAAGAAGAATGGAAAAAATAATTGACAATCTTCAGATAAAAATCCTTGACAAAGTCGGCACTTATGGGGAAAATCTTAACAATGTAAAAAAAGAAATGTCAATGATGCAGGAATCATTCAGCAAAGTCCTTCCAGAATTAGCAGAAGCAAAACATAAATCTTCTGAACATAAAAAACATAAAAAATAAAATAAATTTTGTTTTCTCTAACTTTTGGATACGCAAAATGAATTAAGGGTGGGTCTTTGAACTTTAGTTCAGACTTGTAGTGGGAATTTGGAAAACAAAATTCAAAAGCACAAAAAATAATTTTATTTGCCTTGATTAAAATAAGGAACTTTTATTTCAGGTAATTCTGGTTTCTTAGAACCCGAAGCAATAATTGCAATTACAGCGGCAACAACTAAAACAATTCCTATAACAGCAGCAGCATTAGCTCGGACAAAATACCAAAATTGCCCTCCGCCAAAACCAAATCCAAAACTATTCAAAGAAGTTGAAATAACAACTATTGCAATTATGATTATCACAATTACCAAAATCCATTTTATAATTTTATTTCCTTGAACATCTTTATCATCAACAAAAAGACCAAGAAGAATTATAATTACCAAAACTATTGACAAAGCAATTCCCAATCTCGGAAAAATTTCTGAAAAGAAAATTGAAACAATTCCAAATTGTAAAGCCATCAAAGCTGTAGCAAGAGAGATTACTGCATTAATTCCTTTATTGCCTTTGAAAATCGGAATAAAACTTAAAATTGCAAACACCAAAGCAAAAATCAAAAGAAACGGCAAAGCATAATCAAAAATTCCAGCTGCCTGCCATTGTGCAAGAATATTTCCAATAGTCCCGCTTCCAAAGCTTCCATAAGAAACCAAATTTATCAACCCCTCTATCATGTTTTTATTTAGTAAACTTCATTTAAATAATTTAACCTTATTCGGATTTACCCCCTGCACCAGAGGATTTTATTGCAACAGCAATTGCAACAGCAATCAAAACAAGGAATAAAACATTTGTCCAAAGCGATTTACTCCAGCTTGAATGAAACAATTTATCTAAAAATCCAAAATCAATTCCTGCAGACACAGCCATAACAACAAAAGCTCCCAAAACAATTACAATTCCAATAACCCATGGAAGAACCTTATTACCTCCAAAAATTCCTTCTTTCAAATCGCTTCCTGATGCAAATCCCCAAAGAATCAAAACTACAAATATCAAAATTAAAGCAATACTCAAATACAAAATCAAATCACCAACAATTAATTTAGGCGTAACAGCAACAACAAAAATCAAAGCAATAATTCCTGCAATCAAAGCATTCAATTGTTTTTTTCCCTCACCAAAAACCTGTGTTTTTTCAAGAATTGCAAATACAATAAAGAAAATCAGCAAAAACGGATAAATGAATTTTACCGCCAGGTCTGATTGAAAAATTGTCGCCATTATTTATTTTACCTCTTTTATTTTATAACATTTCATCAGGAACTTCATCAATCCCGGATTCCTGACTCGGCAAAGCTGCCTTATTTATTATAAAAACATCACCAATTGCCTTAACAAAATTATGCGGAATTATAACACCTCGCGCGCCACCAATCAAACTCAAAACACTTCCCCCCACTTTTATTCTCCATCCATCAACTTTGTTCTCACAAAGATTCGCTTCTTCAACCTCGCCAAAGTAATCCCCAGAATCAGTATAAACTCTCATTCCAATAATCTCTGAAATCTTTTTTATTCTCATAACAAAAAGATAACAAACTTGTTTATAAATATTTCGTCACATAAACACTAACTTTCCAGAATATAATTTAGTATATAAAACAAACTTTCAAAAAGATTTTCCATATCAATAATCTATCTTGTTATATCATTAATCCCAGAAAAATATTTCCCGCCTTTTTTAACTTTCAAATTTTCATATTTTTTATTAGAACTTCTTTCTTCTTCAAAAACCAAATGATCAGAAAGAGCATAAAACCTTCTCTCCAATTCTCTCCGTTCAATTTCTTCTGCTAATTTTTCCGAACCCTTTGAATAAACAACTTCCAAAACCATAAAACCTCAAACATAACAAACTTTATAAAAATTCCTTAACTTGATTTAATATGTTTAATAAAAAAGAAATTGGAATAATTTTAATTGTGTCTGTATTTTTGGCATTTGCTATAACTCTTGCAAAAACAACAAATTATTTTTTATACGCGCTCCTTGGTGTTTTTATTGCACTTCTAGCAAATGCGCTTGCAAAAAAAGTTGCAGGATATTTTTTTGAATCAGACATTGAAATAAAACTATGGGAATTCAAACGTTATGGTTATACAAAAAAACAAAAATTCAAACGCTCTTTTCCAGCAGGTTTGATAATTCCTTTGCTTTCAAAAATAGTTTTATGGCCTTTGAATGGTTTTGTCTGGATGGCGTCGTTGGTCTTTGATGTAAAACCAAAACCCTGGCGTGTTGCAAAACGACACGGATATTATTCGTTCTCTGAAATGACAGAAGACCACATCGGTTACATCGCAGCATTTGGAGTGATAATAAATCTCATCCTCGCAATAGCCGGATATTTCATTGGCTTCCCGCTTTTTTCAAAAATAAACATTTGGCTGGCTTTCTTTAATATGATCCCAATTTCAGACCTCGACGGAAATAAAATCTTCTTTGGAAATTTGGCACTTTGGAATGTCCTAGCTATTTTAACTCTTCTGGGAATGGCTTATGCTTTCTTTTTGGTGTAAATTTCCAAAAAAAATTTTTATTAAAATGAAAATAAGACATTTTCGTCCATACAAGCAAAACACGAATTAAAAAAAGTTTTTTTGCAATCTAAAGAATCACAATTTTCTAAAAAATATCCCCAAACAGGCTCATAAAAATCTGCACAAACATCTGCATTTTTTTGTTCAAAAGTGCAATAAATAAAAAATTAAAAAATAAAGTAAAAACAACCAAAACAATAATTAAAATTCCAAATAATAAAAATATTTTCTTTTTATTTAATGCTTTCATTCAACTCTAAACTCCCAGTTGGTTTCAAATTTTTGCCCGTCGCTTGTTTCAAATAAAACATAAACTCTGTAATCTCCCGAAGATGAAGCAGAAACATTTTTTAAATTCCATCCATAATTCTCTCCAATATCTAATTTAATTAAATCATTCGCAGGAATTGTAATTGATTGATTTGTAACAATAGTTTCATTTAACCAATAATCCCCTGATTTCTTTTGTAGAATCATCAAGAGGTTTCCTGAAACACTTTCGTTATTATTATTGACTATTTTTGATTGTGGTTTTTCTATTGGAGGCATAGTTTGATTCAAATTATTAAGATTATAATTTCCTGTACGTTGTGGGTCGTGCTGATACATTGGCCACTTCAAAGAATTTTCGTCATAGGGGGTATCAAGATTAAATACAAAAATAGTATTCTCAGTACAATCAATACAACTACGCCCAATAACCAAATCTGCAAACCCATCATTATCAATATCACTTATTACAGGAGAACCAAATGATACAAAAGAATCAAAATTTTTAGATGGAGGAACTCCAGACAAGTCCCAAGAATACAAAACGCTATTTCCATCTCCTCCTGCAAATATTCCAGCAATACCGAAAACCTCTTTTGAAGAAGAACCAGAAAAATCCGCAATCAAAGGGGATCTAATCCCAAAAAAGCCCAAATTTTTTATTGGCCAACCTTCAAGCGATTCTCCAAGATAA
>CAYXDU010000063.1:0-3728 GCA_964463895.1 Candidatus Woesearchaeota archaeon
AAAAGCCCTGAATTAGAAAATACTAAAGCAAAATTAAAAAAAGTTTCAGAGCATTATGAAAAAAATAAGCAGGATAAAAAAGCAAAAAGAGAAAAAGACAGAATTTTCTCTCAACTAAGGAAAGTTAAAAAATATCTGAAAGTTCCTTTGAAATAATCTTGCTTCTTCACTCTAAAAGAGGAAATCAACAAATGAAAGAGGTAATCAATTTTTTACAAAACGAAATTCGTCCGATAGTAAAAACTTTTCTTGAAAAATCAGAAAATCAGGAAGTTCAAATCATAAGTCACTTTGACACCGACGGCATAACTTCAGCATCAATAATAATCCAGGCACTCAAAAAAGCAGACAGAAAATTTTCTCTAAAAATTGTAAAAAATTTAACTCCTGAAATAATTAATGAATTGCAAAAAGATAAAGTAACTTTATTTATTGACTTGGCTTCCGGAAGTTTGAACCATATTCAATCTGCAGAATTAAAAGATGTGTTCATAATTGACCACCACGAAGTTCCAGAAAAAGAAATTCCAGAAAATGTAAAAATAATAAATCCCCAAATTTCAATAAAACAGCCAATAAGTTCTTCAGGATTAACTTATCTCTTTTGCAAAGAAATTTCACAAGAAAACAAAAACCTCGCCAAACTCGCTGTCTTGGGAATGATAGGAGACAATTTGGAAAAAGAAATTGACACATTAAACAATGGAATTCTTGAAGAAGGCGAAATAATCCGAAAAAGAGGATTATTAATTTATCCTGCAACACGCCCATTAAACCGTGTATTAGAATATTCCTCAAATCCATACATTCCAGGTGTAACCGGAGATATGAAGGGGGTCTTGGAACTTCTCAGAGAATCAGGTTTAAGCCCTGAAAATGGAAAATACAAAAGCATAATTGAACTTGATGAAAAAGAAATGAAAAAAATAACAACTGCAATATTATTAAGAAATCCCAAAATCAAAAACTCAGAATTAGTAGGAGATTTGTTTTTAATAAAAATGTTCAACAAACTTGAAGATGCCAGGGACTTGAGTGCAATTATCAATGCATGCTCCCGTTCAGGAAATCCTGAAGTTGCAATAAAATTCTGCATGGAAATTTCAAATGCAAAAAAACAAGCTGAATCAATTCACATAAAATATAAGCAACTTTTAATTTCAGGATTAAAATATGCTCAAGAAACAAATGAAAAAATTCAGGGCAAGGGCTTTGTAATAATCAATGCTAAAAAAAACATTCCAGACACAATGGCCGGAACAATTGCAAGCATTTTATCAAATTCAAAAATTTATGAAACAGGGACAGTCATAACAACAATGGCCTATTATGACGATAAAATCAAAATCTCTGCAAGAATTTCCGGCAGACAGGGAAGAAACGTCAGAGAAATTTTAGCCAAAGTAATTTCTGAAACCGACGGAGAAGTTGGAGGACACAAATTCGCAGCAGGTTGCATGATAAACCAGAACAAAGAAAAACAATTCATTGACTTGCTCAAAAAAAATCTTGAAATTGAAATGGTTAAAGTTTAATGCTATGTTCCCCAACGGTGATTTTCATTTTTACTGCAACGATATTCTCTCAAAGATTCATATTCAAATTCCGTATAAAATGTCTGCCCATTTACAGGAACTTTTCTGACAATTCCTTTGCAGCGTTTATAGGGGCATTTTATTGTCCTGCCTCTATCCAATTTACGAAGATCTGCCTCAGACAACATCTCTTCAACAAGATATGCCATAAAATTAAATTTTTTGGACATTTAAAACTCTATCTTACCATTCACCAGAAACACAGTAAATCTTATAAGGCAACCTAAAGTCAATATTTTATGGAACTTGAACAAGGAGACATTGTTTTATGCACTGTAGAAAGAATAATAGGAACAACTGTATTTGTAAAAATCCACACATCTGAAGGTGATTTAGAGGGAACAATTATTACAAGCGAAATCGCACCAGGAAGAATTCGAAACCTCAGAGAATATGTTGTCCCAAAAAAACAAATCGTCTGCAAAGTTCTAAGAATTTCCGGAAACCAGATAAATCTTTCATTAAGAAGAGTTACCCAAAAAGAAAAAAAAGAAATTATTGAAAAACAAAAACAGGAAAAAAGTTATGAAAGCATTTTGAAAACAATCCTAAAAGAAAAAGCTTCTGAAACATTGAAAAAAATAAAATCAAAATCAACTCTTTATAATCTCATAGAATCTGCAAAAGAAAATCCAAAAGAACTGGAAAAATTCACTTCAAAAAAAGATGCTGAAAAAATTTTAGAAATAATAAAAACCCAAAAAGAAAAAATTATATTAATAAAGAAAATAATTCAATTAACAACCACTGAATCTGAAGGTCTTGATAAAATAAAAAAGATATTAAAAGCTTCTGAAAAAGATAAAATAAAAATAAAATATCTTTCAGGAGGAAAATATTCAATTATAAAGGAATCTGATGATGCAAAAAAAGCAAATCAGGAATTAAATTCATATATTGAAGAATTGGAAAAATCATCAAAGGAAAACCATTTAAACTTTGCAATAATTGAAAAATAAAATGATAAATAAATTCAAAGTAAAAATCATTGGAATTTTATTTGAACCAAAATCAAGAAAAATTCTTTTGGGAAAAAACATAGGAGATAAAAAATTCAGTTTTCTCGACGGAGAATTGAAATATAATGAAGAACTTGATGTGGGATTGAAAAGAGTTGCAAAACAAAAAACAGGTTATAAAATCCATAATCTGGGAACTGTCTATGCAAAAAACTGCATCAAAAACAAAAAAGAGATTTTAGAATTATACTTTTTATGCGAAGCAACAGAAGGAAAAGAAAAATCAGGACCAAAAGTTGAAAAAATAATTTGGGTAAAACCTTTAGAAATTGAAAAAAAATTAAAGCAAAAACTTCCAACAAGATTAAAAGAATATATTTTGGGTTTGGGATGAAATGAAATTTAAAGGATTGCTTTTAAAAGAAAGTTTAAAGGATTTGGAAGTTTTAAAATTAATCAAAATAGTTAAAGAAGAAAAGTGGGATATCCCAAAAGAGAGGCTAGCAGATTATCAGCCAAATATTTGGAATGCAGTATATTATGAAGGAGATGAAAAAGATTACAAAACAATATCTAAAAAATTAAGTAAAGCAATGAATTCAAAATGGTATATCAATATGAATACACCCACAAAAGAAATTGTGATTTTCCCAGAAAAGATATTTGAATATGAAAAAAGGAATAAACAAAAAAAGGAAAAAGCAATTAAATATGGAAAATCCATAGGAATTCCAGAAAAACAATTAGACTGGTGAAAATGAAACTAAAATTCTTCATAAACAGCGACGGAAAAAAACAATATACCTTAAAAGAAGAAGGAACCAAAGATGCACATTACAAATTCATAAAAATTAGAGATGCTTTGCCAAGCAATGCGAAATTTGTTAGAAGAAACTAAATATTAAATCACAATAATTCTTAAAAACCAAATCACTCTTTAAAAAAGATGAAAAAGCAAATCAAATATGAAAAAGAGTATATATCAAGAAAAAATAAAGAATTACTTGAAGAAATTCGTGCAGAAGAACATAACTTATTTATTAAAGAATTTGCAGAAAAATTCGGCAATCCAAATAATTTTGGTTTTGATGGAACACTCTCTTATTTTTATGAAATTAGTAGCACAATAAATATTCCAAATCATCTTGATAAAATTCTTCCTTACAAAGTAATT
>CAYXDU010000064.1:0-3654 GCA_964463895.1 Candidatus Woesearchaeota archaeon
TTCCAAGATTGTTGAGAATTGCTCCTCATTTAACTGTGGAAAATGCAGAATATATTCCTTCGTCAAAAAAAGTTAATATTACAGTTAATGGAAGTGGTTCAAATAAGAATATTAGTTTAATTTACAATGTTGTTTCTAATTTTTATGTTCAGGATAATAATCAGAATATTGCAAATATTTCTGGAGGGGTTTTATTGAGTAGCAATTCAAGTTACTTAATTAATTATGATTCATCTACGGGAATTTTGAATATAACTATTCCAAGTATGAGTAGGCATGAAATAATCTTAATTGATAATACCCCCGGTGCATCTCCAACAACTATTGAAGAATATTCAGGTTCAGGAACAGGAACTTACAAACCTTCAGAAAGTTCTCTGGAAAAGGGGTTTTCTGTAAATATTGTTTCTGGACAAAAAGTTCAAATAACTTACAGCAACGGTAAAACAAAAGATGTTAAAGTTGAAAGTGTTAGTGAAGAAAAAGTTGTTGTTTCTGTAGATGGTGTTAATTATGAGGTTTCTTCAGGTTCTTCAGTGAAGATTGATTTGGATGGCGACGGATTTTACGACGTGGAAATTTCAAATAAAAAAGTTTATTCAAATGGTGTTGCTAATTTAGAATTTAAATTAATTCATGAAGAAGTTGCTTCTGGTGGACAGGAAGAACAAAAAAGTAATGTTGGTGAGGTAATTGAAGACATTGATTGGTATGTTTATGTAATTATTGGAGTTGTTATTATTTTAATTGTTGTTGGAATTGTTTTGAAGAAAAGAAGATAAATTATTTTTCTTTAATGTTATATTTTCTTTCAAGTATTTCACTAATGACTGAAGCTTTTTTTCCAAGGATTTTTTCAAGTTCTTCTGTTGGTGCGAGAATTATGTTTTGAAGTGTTCCAAATTTTTTAAGAAGAAGTTTTGCTTTTTTTGGGCCAATTCCAGGAAAACCTTCGAGGATAAATTCAAGTTGTTCGTTTTTGCTCAAATTTTTTTTATTTGCTTTAAGAGATATTGTTGTGGATTTCTTTTTTGATAAAACAGAGATGAATCTTGCAGTGTCTTCGGAATTTTTTGTATATATAATAGGAATTTTGTGTTTTAATAAAATTGATAAAAGAAAACCTCTTATTGCATTTGGATTTATTGAATAGTTTTCGTCATTGTATAAATCTTTTTCTGAAATTCCTTCTATAATTAATAATTTATTTTTATATTGCTGAAGTTCTTCAAGTTGTTTTAATAATCTCTTATTTATCATTGAGTTTATGAAATCAGAAATGGTTTTTCTTTCTATGACTACATCTTTTACAATGTAATCTCCGACTTTTAGTTCTCTGAATTCTATTTCAAAACCTATTTTTTGCAATTGGATATTAACCAAAGAATTTTTTTCACGATAATCAATTATGATTTTTTCTTCAGGAAGTTTTGTTTTGTGTTGATTATTTTTTATTGAAGATTTTTTTGAAAAAATATCAAATATCGGTTTTGAATTTAGTATTTTCATTTTATAATTTTTTCTGTTTATCAAATTTAATTCCATTGTTTAAATCTTCTTTTATATTTTCTATTGCAGTTTTCATTCTTTTTTCTCTGGCGCGCGAAACATAGAAAAAAGATTCGTCTTTTGTTTTTTTTGTTATTAACATTATTAATTTTCCTTTGCTTAATCTTGCTGTTCTGCCGGCACGCTGAATCATTCTTATTGCACTTGGAACAGGTTCATAAAAGATTACTGCATTTACTTCCGGAATGTCCAAACCTTCTTCACCAATTGATGTTGCGACAAGGACATTTATTTTTCCGTCGCTAAAATCATTTATTATTTGCTTTTGTTTTTTTTGGGTCAGACCTGAACCATTTTTCATTGCCTGCCCGACAAATATCTTTGATTTAACATTTTCAATTTCATTTATTTTTTCTGAGATTTTTTTTGCTGTTTCTCTAAATTGTGTAAAAACAATTATTCTTGGAGTTTTTTCTTTTGAGTTTGAAAATTCCCTTTTGATTATTTTTTTCATTTCTTCTACTTTTGGATGCTCTTTGTTTTTTGCAAGGAGTTCTGATGATTGCATAAATATGAAATTAAATTCCTGTTTTGATGTAAGTTTTACAACACCTTTGGATTGTTTTTTTGATGCTTGTTTGAAAAGTTCTTTTAGGTAATTGTTAAAACTTTCAAGAGTTTGAGTTTCAAGTAAATCCAGAGCATGATGGAGCTTTATTGCCTGTGCGCATGCAGATGCTCCGAGCATGTAATTGAAGTTTCTGTTTCCTCTCGATAAAGTCGCAGAGATTTTTTTTTGGAGTTGAATTAAATTTGTTTTTGTTGCAGGTCCAAATAAAACTTTTCTCATTTTTAATTCTTCAATATATTGATTAATTAATTTCAATAAAATGTGTTTTATTTCTTCAAACTCAGGAGGGAAATTTACAAGGATTTTTTCAAATTCTCTTTCCTGAAGATAATTTTTAACATCAGGAGATTCTCTTGAGCGCAATTCGACATTTTTTATTGAAAGGTTTTTGCAGATTTCTTTTATCTTCGAACTCTCTGAACCTGGTGATGCAGTTAAACCAATGATCCTTGGATGAAGTGCCTGTGAAGTATATTTTTGCGCTATGAAATTATAATCATAATTTTTTATGCATCTATGGGCTTCGTCTTCAATTAAAAGGCAAACGTCGTTTAAATTGTAAAGGTTTTTTTTCAAGTCATTTGCAACACACTGAGGTGTTGAAAAAATTATGTCTGCTGTTTGCCAGATTTTTTTTCTTTTTTGGGAATTTACTGCTCCTGTAAATAACTGCATTTCTCCAAAGAGCTCTGGAAGATTTTTTTTAAAATAATTGAGATGCTGCTCTGCAAGAGGTTTTGTCGGAGCAAGGAGAACAACTTTTTCTCCTGGAAATTCTTTCATTCTTTCTATAGTAAGCATTAATCCAATCAGAGTTTTTCCTAAACCAGTCGGAAGAACAACCAAGCAATTTTCTTTTTTGCATGATTCCAAAATGTTTTTTTGATAATCCCGGGGTGTAAGATTTTTTAGAAATTCCATTTTTATAAAAAACTGCAGAGGTTTATATTAATTTTGGATTAAGCACACCACCGAAATTATTTTAAAGATGTTTTTTGTTGATTTAATAAAATGATTCAAAGAAGAGGTTTTGTTATTTTTATTTTTGGAATTTTATTATTGTCAATTTTGTCTTTTGGCTTTGTTTCTGCAGGATGGTTTTCAGATTTGTTTAATAAAAATAAAATCCATAGCAATGCAATAGAAAACGGCGTTGGCATAGATTTGAGAGTTAATGGAGAGGATTCTTCTGTGACATCCGCATATAAATCTAAATTGGATGTATCTTGGACAACTACTGGAGATATAACTCGTTGCAATGGTTATGGTCAATATATTCCTTTATTTGATAAAAGTGGTCTTTGGAACGATCAAACTCTTTCTCCCTCAGGTACAAAAGAATTAATGGCTGCTTTTGCTTCTGGAGGCAATGTTAATGATCTTAAATACTATGGCGTTCTTACTATAAATATCCAGTGTTTTGATTCTTCTGGAAATAGTTATACAGATAGTGTGTCAGTTTCTGTTCCTCAGCAGAATTCTGGCATTGTTTGTGGAAATAATATTGCAGAAAA
>CAYXDU010000065.1:0-3613 GCA_964463895.1 Candidatus Woesearchaeota archaeon
TTCCAGTCAGCCGGCTAAGTAAAGTTGTTTTTCCGTGGTCAATATGTCCTACAACACCGATGTTTATTGAAGGTATGTTTGTCATAAAAAATTTAGAATAAGTTTGTTTATAATGTTTTTGATTGCAATAATGCTTAAAAAGTTTGATAAAATTTGATTTAAATGGAGAATGATAAAAAATCTCTGGAAGAAAGGGCAAAAGAAGTTGCAAAATTATGGTTTGAGAATAAAAAGTGGAATATTAATCCTTTTACACAATATAGAGAAATGAATGAAATAATTAATTATTTTAAAGAGAATGATTATATAGATACAAGATTTGGAACTAATAAATATTTTTCATATTTTGAAATTAATGATAAAGGAAAGAACTGGGCTTTTGGAAGATAATTGATTATTCTTTCTTTTCTTCAGAATTTTCAGAATTAGTTTCTTCTTTTGGTGCAAAAGCATCATTTATTTTTTTGTTTCCTTCTTTTGTTAATTTTAGATTTACTTGAACAATTTTATCTGAGATTGTTTTTCCGTGAATTGTTTTTCTTAATCTTAATCCGCTTGGAGTTGGATTTGAGCGTTTCTTTTTTCCTTCGAATTTTGGACGCTTGTGCATTGCTTTTCCATAACTTAACAGAACTTTTTTTCGCGTGAAGCCCTCTATATTATCTAAAGCAGGGAATCCTGATTTGTCTGAAGCGCCTGTTATTTCAAATTCAAAACCTTCTAAAATTGATGAGACATCTTTTCCTGAGATTTTATCTCCAATTGATTTTCCAATGAGTGTCTCGGAATCAGATTCTAACTTGAATGTTTTTCCTTCTTTAGTTCCAATATTTATTTTAAATGTCATTGAATTTGATATAAAATTTAGTTTTTAAATTATGCGGTTTTGTGTTTTTGATTAGATTTGAATCACCGAAACTTTTATAACTTCTAATTATTATTTCAGGATGTAAAGAAAGATTAATAAGTTTAATATTATTTAATTTTTAGTTAAGATGAATAAGAAAAATAAAAAAAATTATAAAAATTCTAGTAAGAAATTTAACAAACCTGCTCGGAAGCCTATGGAAAGAATAACAAAAGTTTCTTTTGTGAAAGATATTCGTGATGGTTTGACTGAGAAAGCGAATTTAATTGGAAAAATAAATCGTGTTGTGCAAACAGGAGGACCAACTGTTTTTGTGATTTCTGATGGAACTGGAAGTTTGTCTTTGAAAGGTTTTGTTGGACCTGGACAAAGAGCTTTTCCTGAAATTGAAGAAGGAGATTCAATAAAGGCTTTTGTTAAAATTGAAGAATTCCAAGGAGAAACAGAAGGAGAAATAATTAAAATAAATAAACTTAGTGAAAGCGAAAATAAGGATTTTTTGAAATCAATTGAAAATATTGAAAAAGAACGTGCAACAATTTTGCCTCCGGAATTTTTAGTAAAAGATAAAATTTTAGATAAATTAAGAGATTTATTTATTAAAGCAGCAACTGAAATTCGTTTAGCAATAATTCAGGACAGGCCAATAATTGTAAGGCACCACAACGACGCTGATGGTTATAGTTCTGGGTTTTCTTTGGAAAGGGCAATACTTCCTTTAATTGAAGAGCAACATGGTTCAGAAAAAGCAGCCTGGGAATTTTTTCAAAGGGCTCCATGTCAGGCACCATTTTATGAACTTGATGATTCTATAAGAGATACTGCTAATTCTTTGAGGAATGTTGCAAAATTTTCAAACAAAATGCCTTTGGTGATTATTGCGGATAATGGTTCTAGTGAACAAGATTTGATGGCAATTAAACAGGGAAAAATTCATGGTGCAGATTTTATTGTGATTGACCATCATGGTTTTGATAAAGATGTTATTTCTCCAGAAGTTAAAGTTCATATAAATCCTTTTTTAGTTGGTGAAGATGGAAGTGATTTTTCTGCTGGAATGCTTTGCACTGAAATTGCAAGATTCATAAACCCCAAAGTGAAAAATATTTCTCAGATTCCGGCAATGGCTGGTTTTGCAGATATGATTCAATTGGGAAATCCAAAAGTTATGGAACAATATTTGAAAATTGCAGAATCTGAAGGTTATACAAAAGAATTGCTTTCTGATATTTCTTTGGTCATTGATTATGTTTCAACTCGAGTTAGATTTATGGAGGTTCGGGAATATATTGAAGTTTTGTTTGGCGAGCCGAGGGAAAAACAAAAGAAACTTGTTGAATTAATGGCTCCTTATATAAGAGATTTGAATGCTAAAGGTTTGGCAATGGGAAAGAGCAATGCTCAACAGGAGAAATTAGGAAAAATCACTTTACAAATAGTTGAGATTGACAAAACTTTTCCAGGTTTTGGTTTTTATCCTCGACCAGGCCGGGCAATTGAAATGGTTCATGAAGATTTGCAATCTGAAAAAGGAATTACTAGTTTAGTTACTGCTGGAATTATGAATACTGCAATAACTTTAAGGGCAACAGATGAAGCGAATTTTTCAGTTCATGATTTAATTGAATTTATTAAAAAGAAATCTCCTGATTCATTTGTTGATGGCGGGGGACATAAAAACGCAGGTTCAATTAATTTTCTACCTTACAAAAAAGACGAAGTTGTTAAGTTGTTGAGAGAATTTGTTAAAAGCAGGTAAATTTAAATAGAGTAATTTTATTGGGATTTTATGTCGTTTAAAGATGTTTTGGAAATTGCAGCTTATTCTGGCGGAGGTTTTTTAGGATATTTTGTTTTGTTAGATTCTTTAAGTTTGTTAAGTTTAAGAGGTTCTGAAAAAATAAAAGATTATGAACATTTACAAGAAGTTGCAAAAGAAGAACAAATTAGATTAGGTCTTGAAGATAAAAATATTCGGGTTAGGGATTTTGGATATAAAAATGAGGGTCCCGGAGTTTCAAGACAATCTGAAGATGGTCCTTGTGGAACTATAAATTCTTTTTATGATATGTTTATTCCTTCTAAATCTTCTTTTGTTAATAGAAGAATGGCTTTAAGGCATGAGCATTATCATATTAAAGACGGACATTGTGATTCAGCTTATAATTTGGGATGGTATGGATGGAAAGGGCGTATTTGGAATTTTATCCGAAATTCTTTTTATGATGAACCAAAAACAATTCTTCATTGTTTGAAAAGCAGAAAAGAAGATAAGTTTTAATTCTAACAAATAATTTAAATAATCAAATTCTTTTCTTATTTTATGGCTTCAAAAAAAGGTGGTAAGGAAAATATAATTCATTTGCATAATGTTACAAAATATTATCAAATGGGAGAGGCAGTTGTGAAGGCAGTTGATGGAATTGATATTGATGTTAAAGAAGGAAGTTTTGTTGCAGTTATGGGGCCGTCTGGTTCAGGAAAGTCAACTGCAATGAATTTAGTTGGAAGTTTGGATATGCCTACAAGAGGGCACATCTTTCTCGACGGTGAGGACATCTCTTCAATGAGTGAATCTGATTTAGCACAATTACGAGGAGAGCATGTTGGTTTTATTTTTCAGCAATTTAATTTAATACCGACGCTGACTGTTAAAGAAAATATTGCTTTGCCAATGAGTTTACAGGGGCTTGATGAATTTGAAAGAGAAGACAGAGTTTTAGAGTTGTTAAAAAAAGTTGGCTT
>CAYXDU010000066.1:0-3610 GCA_964463895.1 Candidatus Woesearchaeota archaeon
TGGTATTTGGATTCCCGACGGTATGGTTCTGTTCCTCATGCAGGTTTTGGTTTAGGTGTTGAAAGATTTGCTGCCTGGATTTGTGGATTTGATACAATCAAAGATTCAATTCCTTTTCCAAGAACTCCGACGAGGCTGGAACCTTAATTATTTTCTTTTTAAACTTTTCTTATGATTTGTTCTGATTTCTTAGTGTCAAGTTAGTTTTAAAAATAATTAAGAAAAGTCGGTTTTAATTAAAATGGAGGTTTTCACAATGGTTGAAGACGATTACGAAAACGAGGACATGGATGAAGACATGGCTGATGAAGTGTCTGATGATAAAGAAGACGAATAAATCTTCTTAATTTATTTTTTATTTTTATATCATATTATTACAAAATCCTTAAAAACTTACACTTGTTTTGTTGCATATGAAGATAGGAGAGATTGAATTAAAATGGCTTGGACATTCCGGATTTTTGATTGAAAATTCAAAAGTGATTTATATTGATCCTTATAAAATTCGCGAGGGTTTGCCAAAGGCAGATTTGATTTTGATTACACACAGTCATTATGACCATTGCAGTCTTGAAGATATGAAAAAAATTGTTCAGGATGGGACAAAAATAATTATGCCTGCAGATTGTCAGAGCAAGATTGCGCGTTTTGATGTTCAGATAAAAATGGAAATTATTCAGCCAGGACAGGAAATGGATTTGGGTGATTTGCAAATTTCAGCAGTTCCGGCTTATAATATTGACAAACATTTTCATTCTAAAGACGAAGGTTGGATTGGTTATCTTGTTAAAATGAAAAATGTTGTTGTTTATCATGCAGGCGATAGTGATTTGATTCCTGAAATGCAGAAACTCACAGGACATAAACAATCTGGAAAGGACTTTGTTGCATTGCTGCCGGTTGGAGGAAGATTCACTATGAATTTTGAAGAAGCAGCAGAAGCAGCGAAATTAATTAAGCCAACTGTTGCAATTCCAATGCATTATGGAAGTATTGTTGGTTCTGAAGAAGATGCAAAAGAGTTTAAAGAAATTTGCGCGGAGTCAGGAATTAAAGTTGAAATTTTGGAAAAAGAATAATGGAAAATAATTCATTTGAAGAAATTTATGAAAAATTAAAAAATTCAAAAAAAGTTTTGCTGTCTTTGCATAAAGGACCTGATGGAGATAGTTTGGGAAGTTGTACTACAATGAAATATTTTTTAGAAAGAGATTTTGGTTGTGAGGTTAAGATAATAAGCAAAGATAATTTGGATGAAGTTTTTGGTAATTTGGAGATTTCAAAAGATATTGAATTTGGAATCAATATAAATAAGATTGATTTTTCTGAATATGATGTTTTTGTTGTTCTTGATTCTGGTTCTTTAGATATGTTAGATTTCAATAAAGAAAATAAAGAAAAAATTTTTATTATAAACTTTGATCACCATGCAACAAATCCTTTTTATGGGAATTTGAATTGTGTTTTTCCTGAAGCTAATTCCTGTGCTTCTATTTTAATTAAATTTTTTAAGGAAACTAATGTTGAATTTGATTCTGAATTGGCGACAAGATTATTGTTAGGTGTTTGTTCTGATAGTGGCTATTTTACAAATTCAGGTTCTGAAGATGCTTTGGTTGATACTGCTTTTTTGATTGGCAAGGGGGGAAAATATATTGATTTTATTTTGAAAGAAGTTGTTTTCAAGCAACCTTGGAGAATAAAAAAATATGGAGCATATGTTGTTGACAATCTAATTTTGGATGAAAATAAAAAATTTGGTTATTCACTTTTGTCTTATGAAAAAGTTAAGGAGTTTGATTTGAATCTTTCAGAAATTAGATTGGGTATTTCTTTTATTCAAAATTTAGAAGGCCTTGATGTTACTTTTACCATTGCTGAAATTGGTAACGGGACTTACAAAATTTCTTTTAGGTCTCAAGGAAAGGTTGATATTTCTGAATTTGCACAGCAATTAGGCGGTGGCGGACATAAAAATGCTGCTGGAGCAGAAATTAAAGCAGATAATTTAGATGAAGCTAAGAAAAAAGTTTTAGAAGTTGTTGAAAATAAATTATAAATTCCTATTCTTCACCGACATAATTCTTATAAATACGAATGTATTTCTTTTTGCATGAAAATTTGCATAGCAAATAAAATATATAGATAAAAAGGAGGAAAAAGAGATGGTATTAGATTTTGCTAAAGAAGCGGTTCAGAACGCAGGAACTCATAGTATTAATTTTGATGAACTTCGGGCCGGAAAGGCGAACATAAAAGTTTTTGGTGTTGGAGGAATGGGTTGTAATGCTGTGACTTGGCTTTTTAATAAAGGTATTAGTGGAGCGACAATTTATGGAACAAATACTGATGCTTTGCATTTGAGTGTTACCAAAGCCGACGAGAAAATTTTGATTGGTAAAGAAATGACTCGGGGTTTGGGTGCTGGTGGAAAGCCGCAGATTGGAAGAGAATCAGCTAAAGAAGCTTTAGTTGATTTAAAGAAAGCTGTTGGTGGTGCTGACATGGTATTCGTTTTATGTGGTATGGGTGGCGGAACCGGAACTGGTGCTGCGCCTGTGGTTGCACAAATTGCCAAAGAATCCGGAGCTGTTGTTATTGGAGTTGTTACAATGCCTTTTGAATCAGAAAAAGCAAGAATTGACAAAGCTGAATTTGGTTTACAGGAATTAAGAGAAGTTACAGATACTTGTATTGTTTTGGATAATAATAAATTGGTTGATATTGCCGGACAATTGCCTATTGAACAAGCGTTTGCTGTTGCAAATGAACTTGTTTCGACTATGATAAAAGGAATTGTTGAGACAATTACTTTGCCTAGTTTGATTAATTTGGATTATGCAGATGTTTCTGCAATTATGAAGAACGGTGGTGTTTCAGTTATTGGAATCGGAGAAGCTGATACTCAGAACAAAGTTATGGAAGCGGTTCAACAAGCCCTGACAAATCCTCTACTTGATGTGGATTATAAAGGTGCTACTGGAGCTTTGATTCATGTAACTTGCGGTCCTGATTTGAAGCTTGAAGAATTTGATGTTATTGGCCGAACTGTTTCAGAAAACCTTGGTCCTGAAGCGAATGTAATTATTGGTGCGAGAATCAGCAAGGAATTCACTGGAAAAGTCAGAGTTATTACAATTATGACTGGTGTCAAGTCGCCTTATGTTCTTGGAAAGGATGTTGAAGATTATTCAAAACCTGTTGGAAAAGAAATTTCTGATTTAGGTATTGAAGTCTGGCGTTAAGTTTACTTAACTAATAATTTTGTTTTTTATTTTAATTTTCCCTCGGAAACGGGGGAATTATTTTTTCTAAAATCTTAAAAATAAGAATTTGTTTTATTATTTATGTCAGAAGATGAAATAAGAAAAAATCTTGTTGAGAAATTTAATATGCCTGAGAATTTTTTTGAAAGTTTTTCTGATGATGCTGTTTGTTTTTTAATTCGGCAAAAACCTAGGAGATTGGAATTTTATTTAGAAAATAATTCTCCGAGAATTTGTTTTAAAGGGGTTTTGATTAAAGAATATTTTGTTACAAGCGAACACAAAAGTTCACAATATAAAATAAAATCTGGGAAACTTTACTTGACTTTAAATCGTCTTGAAAA
>CAYXDU010000067.1:0-3593 GCA_964463895.1 Candidatus Woesearchaeota archaeon
ATACAGAAAGGTTTTTAAATCAAATTTTGATATCTTTTATTATTGCATAGTTGTTAATTACAACAGATGTTATTATGTAACTCATTAAACCCACTCACCGAGGATAATATGCACACCTTACAGCCCAAACATACAAAACTTAATGAAAAACAAACAGAGGAATTATTAGAAAAATTAAATATTTCTAAATCCCAGTTGCCAAGAATTCTTTCAAGCGATAGTGCGCTTCCAGAAGGATGTCAGGTCGGAGATGTTATAAAAATTGAACGAAAAGATTCTGATACAGGTGAATTAAATATTTATTACAGGGTTGTGGTGGCTTGATAAAGTGGAGAAAAAAAATCATTTAATTGTCAGCAATTATCTCAAAGAACATTCTTTAGTTGAATCAAATATTATTTCTTTTAATAATTTTATAGAAAAACGTCTTCAGGAAATTGTTGATGAAATTCAGGAAACAATTGAAAGTGATGATTATGAAATTACTTTGGGAAAAATTGAAGTTGGAAAACCAAAAGTTGTTGAAGCAGACGGAAGTTCTTCTTTGGTTACGCCGGCAGAAGCGAGAATCAGAAACCTGACTTACGCAGCGCCGATAACTCTTGAATTAACTGTTAAAAAAGACGGACAAATTGATTCTGAAGTTGTTGAGATTGGAAAAATTCCAGTGATGGTGAAAAGCAATGTTTGCAACACCGTCGGAATGTCACGGGAAGAATTAATTCAAAATTATAATGACCCCATGGATCCCGGAGGTTATTTTATTATTAAAGGAAATGAAAGAGTTATGATTATGGCAGAGGATTTGTCAGAAAATCAGGTTTTTATTGAGAATAATAAAAAAGGCGAGTTGATTTTAAAATTATTTTCATTAAAAGGAACTTACAGAATTCCTGTTACCATAACTGAAAATAAAGAAGGGTTGCTTAATGTTACATTCAGCAGATTCAAAGATATTCCGGCAATTGTTCTTTTAAAGGCCCTAGGGATGGTTAAAGAATCTGAAATTTCAAATTACATTGGAAAAGAAACAGACAGTGTGATTGTTAATCTTTATGAATTTGTTAATTTAGCGACGAGAGAAGACGCAATGATGTATATTGCTGAAAAAACAAATCTTCAGGGAACTAAAAAAGAAATTCTTGACAGAATTAATCAAAGAATTGATTCGTATTTGTTTCCGCATATTGGAACAAAAAAAGAAGACAGAACAAAAAAATCTGTTACACTTTGCAAATTAATTAAACAATTTTACACTGCAAAAGAAAATCCAAAATTGAGAACTGACAAAGACCATTATGCAAACAAGCGAGTCAGATTGTCTGGTGATTTATTGGCTACTTTATTCAGAGTTAATCTTGGAATTTTAATTCGTGATATTCAGTATTCTCTGCAAAAGTCATCAAAGAGAAAAAAGTTTTTTTCAATAAAAGTTTTGGCTAAATCAACTTTGTTCAGTCACAGAGTTGAATCAGCAATAGCGACGGGAAGCTGGACTGGTGAGCGTTCAGGAATTACACAAAATATTGACAAAACAAATTATCTTGCAACGATTTCACAATTGCAGAGAGTTTCATCTATGCTTCCCGGTGATCAGGAAAATTTCATGGCGCGAACTTTGCATCCGACGCATTATGGAAGATTCTGCCCAATTGAAACTCCTGAAGGAACAGAAATTGGTTTGAGAAAAAACCTGGCGATTTTGTCAAGGATTTCTACAAGAGTTGAACTTGATGATAAAAAATTTATTAAAGAATTAGAAAGTTTGGGATTGGATTTAAATCCTGAAGGCAAAGGAATTTTTGATGTTTTCTTTAATGGGCAGTTTATCGGAGCTGTTGCAGACGGAAATGATTTTGTTTTTAAATTAAAAGAAATGCGAAGGGAAGGCAATCTTCCTGAGCAGATGAATTTCAGAATTGAAGAAGGTTTTGGAATTGTTCATATTTCTACTGAACCAGGACGGGCTTTGAGACCTTTGATTGTTGTTGAAAATGGAGTTTCAAAATTAAAGAATGAACATTTGGTTCAGGTGGAACAAGGAGAATTAAAATGGAATGGCTTAGTTGAAAAAGGAATTATTGAATATCTCGACGCTGCTGAAGAAGAAAATTCTTTGGTTGCTTTGTTTGAAGAAGAATTAACTTCTGAACATACTCATCTGGAAATTGAAGGAATTACTCAATTTGGAGCAGTTACAAGTTTGCTTCCGTATGTAAATCATAATTCATGTGCAAAATTAATAAAAGGAAGCAAAGGATACAAACAGGCACTTGGTTTGTATGCTGCAAATTATTTATGCAGAATTGATACTGATGTTTCTATCTTGCAATATCCCCAAAAACCAATTGTAAGAAGTTTTGTTTATGATACTTTGGATATTTATCCTGCTGGACAGAATTTGGTTGTAGGAATTATGGGTTATGAAGGTTATAATATGGAAGATGCTTTGGTTTTCAATAAAGGAAGTATTGACAGAGGTGTTGGAAGAAGCTTTTATTTCAGACCTTATTCTGCAATTGAAATGAATTATGCAGGTGGTTTGAAAGATGAAATTACTGTTCCTGAAAAAGATTCTTCTGGCTATAAAATGGAATCAAGTTACAGATTATTAGAAGATGATGGTATTGTTTATCCTGAAGCCGACGCTGGTGAAGGTGAAGTTTTAATTGGTAAAATGTCGCCTCCGAAATTTTTATCTGAGGCAAGAGAAATTTCAATCAGAACTAAGAAAGAATCTTCTGTGACGATGAGACAGGAAGAAAAAGGTGTTGTTGAAAGTGTTTTCCTTACTGAAGATGATGAGGGCAATAAAATTGTCCAGGTTAAAACACGTGACCACAGAGTTCCTGAATTAGGTGATAAGTTTTCTGCTCCTTCAGGACAAAAAGGAGTTATTGGTGCAATTGTTCCTGAAGAAGATATTCCTTTTAGTTCAAATGGGATAAAACCAGATGTAATGTTTAATCCTCATGGTTTACCGTCGAGAATGACTGTTGGATTTTTACTTGAATTATTGGCTGGCAAAGTCGGTTGTTTGAAAGGAGAAATTATTGACGGAACAGCATTTTCCGGATTTAGCAAAGTTGAACTTGAAAGTCAATTGGAAAAATTAGGTTTTAGATTTGATGGAAAAGAAACAATGTATAATGGCGTCACAGGAAAAAAAATGGTTTCAAAGATTTTTATGGGTAATTTGTATTATTTAAAACTTAAGTATATGGTTGGAAATAAAATGCACGGACGTGCTTCTGGTAAAGTTGCGCTTTTAACTCGTCAGCCAATTGAAGGACGTTCAAGAGGAGGAGCATTAAGATTAGGTGAAATGGAACAGCAGGCGCTTGTTGCTCATGGTGCGTCGCTGTTGCTGAAAGAAAGATATGATTCAGATAAAGTTGTTTTGCCTATTTGTTCAAGGTGTGGTGCAATTGCAAGGGAAGACCATTTGAAGAAAAAATTCATCTGCAATATTTGCGGTTCAGAAGAAGTTGAACCAATTGAAGTTTCATATGCATTCAAATTGCTCCTTGAAGAATTACAAGGATTACACATAAACACAAACTTTAGTTTGAAAAACAGGTATGAATAAAATG
>CAYXDU010000068.1:0-3547 GCA_964463895.1 Candidatus Woesearchaeota archaeon
AAGAGCGATATATAAAGATTTATATTCTTAAAAAAGAATATAAGATTATGAAATTTAGGGAATTTGAACTGTCCATAGGAACAAAGATTTTTCTTGGGAAAAATGCAGAAAATAACGACGAGCTTATGAAAGAATTTAAAGGAAAGGGAAATATAATTTTGCATACTGTGAAATCAGGAAGTCCTTTTTGTGTTATTGAAAAATTGAAGCCAACACAAAAAGAAATTTCAGAAGCAGGAATTATTTGCGCTGCAAAAAGCCAGGACTGGCGGGATAACAAATCAAATGTTTTGATTCATCAATTTACTGGAAAAGAAATCAAAAAATCAATTTTTGCAAAGACCGGAACATGGAAAATTATTTCAAAAGCAAAAGTAATTAAAATTAAAAAATCTGAGATAGAAAAATGGTTGAAAAAATGAGAAAATTGAGTGAAAAAGAATTGAATGAATTGGAAGAACTTGTCAATAATATTGAAACTGAAACTGATTTGGGTTTTGCAACGAGTTATGTTAAGGGAAAAGAAAAGCAGGGTTATGACGTCAGAGTTTTCAAAAATATTCTTGAGAACATAAATTCACTTGCAAATTTGGAAAAAAATCTTGATTATTTTATACAAATATTTAATTCAACAAAAAAATTATACAATCAAAATTAAAATGCCGGTTATCAGAGAAATTCAATTGGGAAAGAATGGAGTTACTGAAAATTTTATAAATAGTTTGAAAAACCAATTTAATAACTGCAATAATGTCAGGATTTCTGTTTTAAGAAATTGCTGCAGAGATAAAAAAGAACTTGAAGAGATTACGAAAAAAATTTTAAGTGAGTTAGGTGAAAAATACACAGCACGGATAATTGGATTTACAATTGTTTTGAGGAAATGGCGAAGAGAAAGGGGATAATAGTTATTTTGAAGAATATAAATTGTTAAAAAGGAAAAATATGTAAGATTTTTATGACAAATAAGGGATTAGATGAAAGTGGTTATAAATTAATTGTTGAAGATTCTGAATTAGAAGTTAGACTTGATCCAAAAGAACCGCAAGGGTATGTTCTATGTAGGAAGGATAATGATAAAAAATTTATTTTATTTCCCCGTGGAACTTTAGAAGATTTAGCCAAAACAGATAGAGATGTAGGAAAAGGCATGATTAATAATTTGGCAGACTACAAGTATTTTACCGAAGGAACAAAATTAAATTATGATTCTATAATTGCTATTGTTACGAAAGCTTATTTGAAAGAACAGGAAAATTATCAAATTTGGAAATTACAACAAGAAACCAAATAATTTATAAACCTTCTTTATTCTGAATATTTAGTTAATCGCACAGCGATTCTATTTCCGAGAGGAAAGCTAAGATGGAAAATGCAGTTTATGAAATTAATGCACAGGAATATAATTTAAAGTTAGCTGAGGCACTGAAAAAAATTCCTGAATTTAAAGAACCAGATTGGATTGGTTATGTTAAATCAGGTGCTGCAAAAGAGCGTCCAATTGATGACCAGGATTTTTGGCATAAAAGAGCTGCTTCAATTCTGAGAAATATTTACAAAAAAGGTTCTGTTGGAACTGAGAGATTAAGAACAAAATATGGTTCTAAAAAAAATCGGGGATTTAAGCCAGAAGAATTTAGAAAATCTTCAGGTAAAATAATTCGTGTAATTTTACAACAGTCAGATAAAGCAGGTTTTACTGAAATTCAAAAAGCAGTTAAAGGTGTGCGAAGCAAAAAGCCAGGAAGAATTCTTACAGAACGTGGAAAGAAATTTTTGGAGGAAGTTAAATAAAATGCCGATAAAAAATAAAAGAAAAAAAGAAATTCTTGCAAAGCAGGGACGAAGAACAAAGTGGGCGCCGATTTGGGCTGTTTTGAAAAAATACGGCAGACCAGTTCCAGGCGGAGCTCAGCAAATGACCAGTGTCAAGCGTTCATGGAGAAGAACTAAATTACATGTCAAGCCAAGAAAGGCACGACCAAAACACTATGGATAAAATGGAAGAAGAATATAAAAGTTATGAGTTTCACCCAGTTAAATTAAGGACTAATAAACTTTTAAATAAATTTGGAACATATTTTAAATTTGATTCAAATATAAAAAACCTTGTTCAAGGAGATGAAAATACAAATATAGATATAAACTTAGCAACGCAAACAAGATATTCATTATTATCTTTTAAAGTTTTCATAAATCATGAAATAGAAAAACATCCTGAAAAACTTGGAAAAATAAAAGAAGGTATAGAAAAGATTCTTGGAGTTAAACTGGAAGAAATAAAAAATTAAAATGACAGGGAAAAAAACTGAAAAAAAATCAGAAAATGTTGAACGAGAATATGTAATTCCGCTTAGAAGCAAATACCAGCATGTTGCACGTTATAAGAAAACTCCAAAAGCAATTAAGTCAGTTAAGGAATTTATTGCCCGGCATATGAAAGTTTATGATAAAGATTTAAACAAAATTAAGTTGGATAAAAATGTTAATGAATATCTTTGGGCGCGTGGAATAAAAAATCCTCCTCATAAAATTAAAGTTAAAGTAAAAAAAGATTCTAAAGGAATTGTTAAAGTTGAATTGGTTGAACTTCCAGATAAATTAAAATTCAAAAAATTAAGAGAAGAAAAAGTTTCTAAAGAAGCTTTGACTAAAGTTGAGAGCAAAAAAAGTTTAAAGGAAAGAATGCAGGAGCAAGTTAAAGGGGCTGTTCATGGTAAAAAAGAAGAGAAAGTTGATGAAAATAGCGACGGTGTTGACGATAAAGTTGAGGAAAAAGAGAAGAAAGAGGCAGTTAAAGAAGCTGGTGAAAAAATGGAAAAAGATATGAAGAAAAAAGAAAAGCATCTTGCGAAACAAGGAAAACAAGATGTTGAAAAAAAGAAAGAGCATAGCAAAGGCAAATATATGAGATAAATTATTTCAAAACCTTTCCAGTTTCTTCATACCATAAATATAAATCAAGTTCTCCGAGATTGAGATTTGTTTTTTGTGCAATTTCTCTTAAAATATTTTCAATTTCAATATATTTTTTTGGAGTTAAAGATTTAGATTTTGGTTTTTCAATTAAATTATGTTTTGCGAGCAAATCAACAATATGAAAATCAATTATTGCGAGATTTTTGTAACCAATGTTTCTCAAAAAATGTGAAGATTCTTTCATTCCCATCCCTTTTATGTTTTGAACAATCCATTCTCTTGCAAGAATTTCGTCGGGAAAAGTTTGGAGAGTTTCTTTGAGATTATCTTTATGTTTTCTAGAAAGAACAACATATCTTGCGCGAGCATTTGGAAATCTATGACCTAATTCTGCAAGGCGTTTTGCAAGTTTTTCTTCAGGCAAATGTAAAAAACCGTCATTAATTTCATTTTGAATTTTAATTCCTCCCTGCGCTGAAAAATTTGCAGTCATAAAACAAAAACAAAGTTCTTTGAAAATTTCATTGCTATTTTTATTTCCTAATTCTTCAAATTCTTTCATTCTCTGGTCAATTATATTTTTTATTGCAGATTCTTTTAATTGATTTATTTTTTGTATTAGAATTTC
>CAYXDU010000069.1:0-3322 GCA_964463895.1 Candidatus Woesearchaeota archaeon
GCTCTGTTCCCTGCATCACAACATTTCTTACAACAACCCAAAGTATTCCAACAGCGACGAACACTAAAAGTAAAATCAGTAATGTTGAAACTATTGTCGATAAACCTCTTTTCATAATTTATTTAAGAAAATTTAATTAATAAATGTTTTTAGAATTCTTCTGCCTCTGTTTCAAGATAACCATTTCTCTTCAACCATTGAATTTGGTTCTGAGGATATTTAAAAACCACATCCCCTTTTTCAATATCTAATTCCCATGGCTCTATAATCACAACATCTCCGGGTCTCAGCCAAAGTTTTCTTCTTAATCTTCCAGGAACTCTGCAATTTCTTGTTTTCCCGTCAAGACAAGTAACTTTCATTTTATTCCCGCCCAATCGCTCATCAAGAATTCCAATAATCTGATTTTCTTTCGGAAGTTTTGCACGCATGACTCTTTGTTCTGGAGGTCTTTGCTCATTTATTTTCTTTTGAGATTTCATATTAATAAAAGAAAAAGTTGGTTTATAAAACTTACATAAAAACTAAAGCAAATCAAAGATTTTCATTGGTGCTTATCAAATGAACACCATTGCGAATTTCACACCCTGAACCTTTCCAATATTTTCCTCAGAAATAATTTGATTTTCTAAAGCGAGCGCAACTGATTTATCTCCAACAATATTAAAAGTTGCATCTTCAATTTTCATATTTTTCAAAACTTCCGAAACTTCTTCTCTGGATTTTTCTTCACCTTTATAGAAATTTTCTTTAATATCTAACTGTGCTTTTCCTTCAAAAAACTTTTTTCCAATAAGTTCTTTATCTGCTAAAGCAACAACATATCTGTAATTTTTTATAACATTAACAAACATTCTAATATTTACTTAATCTAATTTAAAAGTGCAAACAGTAGTTCCGCAATTAGGACATTTTCCTCTTATGTATTCTTTGCCTTTTGCGCTTTTTGTCTTTTGTGGGTCTTTTATTTCCACTTGTTTTTTACACTTCATACATCTTCCTTCTGACATTTTTTTGCCTCCTGTTTAATTGAAATTCTTTGAATTTCTTATTCCCTTAAAGAAATTTTCATTTTTAAATCTTCTGACTACACTTTTGTCCTTATCGGATGTTTCGCACCGCATGCAAGACAATGCAAAAAATTAATTTTTCCTTCTTTGATAATTTCCGTATCTGGTTTGTTGCACTCTTTGCAAAGAACAAATTCCCGAACATAATCTTCAATTTTTGGGTTTATTTTTGCACTTGAAATTTTATTATTTAAAATAAGTCGCTCTCCGTCCCGATATCCTGATGTTGCAAGTTCTTTAAAAAGAAATTTCTGGAAATGTTCAGGGGTCCGTCGTAAATGCAAAGCAATCTGAGAAAAATTTGTAATAATTGTTTTCTTTCCTTCAAAACGCCCTTCAACATTCGGCACTTCAAATCTTTCTCCTAAACTTTCAATTATCTTTACTTTGCCATAAGCTTCATTTAACAATTTTTCATAATTTTCCATAGAAATACAACTTCAGGAGCTTTATAAGTTTTTTTAACTAAAATAATTATACAAATCAGAAACTTCTGAAAAATTCAAAGCACGATCCCAAATCATTACTTCATCTATTTTTCCGTCAAAAGGTCTGTCTGTAGCAGTTGTTGCTTGTCCTCCAATCCAAACAGGATTGCTATTAGTTATCAAAGACCCGCTCTTAGTCAAACTTCCTGATAAAGAAGAATCTTTATACAATCGAGCCACACTTCCATCATAAACAAGCATCAAGTGGGTCCAAATACCTGAAGTAACACCACCTCCATAGAAAAGTTCTGCATCTCCACCATTTGTAGCTATACGACCTTCTAAAGTATCATAAAGATCAATCATTAAAACCCAATCTTGATCTGAAACAGAAACACTTGTTCCCTTACTCATAATACGAGGGTCATAAGCTCCTCCATCATAATTAACCCAAGCAGAGATTGTAATTTCATCGCCGGATATTGAAAACGTTCCAACATCAATATAATCATCATTTCCATCAAAACTATAACATCCTCCTCCATATTGACATCCAGAAGTTAAATGTGTCGCACCAATAACAGTTCCGTCATTACTTTCGACGCTGTCTGAAGCATCTGTATCAAAAGTCCACCATGAAACCAAACCAGTTTCCCAAGTAGGATTACTGCCACAATCAGGATCACTTGAACATGCAGAGCAACAAGTTCCGTCAGAAATACAAATTAAATCATTAGAACAACTTCCTGAAGAACATGTATCTTCTGTGCAGGAATCAGAATCATCGCAATGGATGTCTAAAACACATTCATTTGTACAATCATTATCATTTCCGGAATAACATCCAGAAGGACAAGCTCCGTCGCTATCAGTGCATGAAGTTATTGGAGTATGCACACAACTTCCTGAAGAACATGTATCTGTTGTTGATGAATTTCCATCATCACAATCTTCGTATAAAATATCTGTTGTTTCTGATTCACAAACATTTTCAGAACCACAACTCCAGTCAGTAGTTCTTGTATAAACATCTCCAGTCAAGCAAATTGCTGTCGTTGAATCCTGTGCATTACAAATTGTATCATCAGAGCATTCCAGACAATCAGCATCAGTAGTTGAATCACATCCAGAAGGACAGCATCCGTCGCTGGTTGAAGAACATTCAGTTATAGCAGTATAAACGCAAGTTCCAGAAGGACAGGTTGCTATCTGACAATTGTTTGGACTGCAATTAGTACTTAAAGTGCATTCTGCAGGAGGAACATAAGGTGTTCCAGTATCTTTAGAAATTGTATAAGTATCTTTTATATCACCCACAACTTCTTTTCCTGATTCTAAAGTAAATATTGGGGCAATTTCAACTTTCTGAACATTTGCTGCACTAATTTCCTGAAGAGTTAATTGAAAAGTTCTTACAGAATATTCTTCCATTGTCAGATTTTTAATCTGAATAACTTCAATATCATCACCGTCGTCAAGTATGAAATTCAAACCAGTAAAAGTTCCGGCTCCGGAATTTCTTTTAACTTTAACACTTAAAGTATTTCCTGCAATAGTTACTTTTTCTATTGCCAAATCCAATGTAAATTTTCCCAATGAAACCTGTTCTGTTCCGCCCTGAATAACATTCCTCACAACAACCCAAAGTATTCCAACAGCGACGAAAACTAATAATAAAATTAACAATGTTGAAACTATTGTTGACAAACCTCTTTTCATAAATTAATTAAAGAAAGGGATTTTATAAATGTTTTGAGTTATCACTCTTCCTTTTCTTTTTTAGATTTAGAAATCCAACGAATTTTACGTCTTTTCATTCCAAAA
>CAYXDU010000070.1:0-3298 GCA_964463895.1 Candidatus Woesearchaeota archaeon
TTCAATCGTGAAATTGCATGGCAGGAAATAATTTATGATTTAATTAACACAGAGCAACTTGACCCCTGGGATGTAAACATAACAATTCTCACAGAAAAATACATGGAAAAAATATCTCAACTTGAAGAAACTGATTTTTTCGTCTCAAGCAAAGTTCTCCTTGCTGCTTCTTTGTTATTAAGAATAAAATCTGAAATCCTGTTAAATAAATACATAAAATCAATTGACGAAATTCTCTTTGGAACAAAAGAACTTGATTCAAAAAAAATCCTGGAAAGAATTGAACTTGACGAAGACATTCCTGATTTAATCCCGCGAAGCCCAATGCCGCGTTTCAAAAAAGTCACATTAAGAGAATTAATTGAATCTCTAAACAAAGCAATTACCACAGAAAACAGAAGAATAAAAAAAGAAGTCATAAAACGAAACGCCCTCAGAGAAACAGGAATTTCATTGCCAAACAGAAAAAGAGTTTCAATTAAAGACAGAATAAATGAAATATTAAACAGATTAACAGGACATCTTGAAAATCCCAAAAATCCTGAATTAAAAAAAATAACTTACACAGAATTCGCAGGAACAGAACGACAAAAAAGAATTGAAAACTTCTCGCCATTGCTTCATCTTGAAAATCAAAAAAAGGTCTGGCTTCATCAGGAAAAACCTATGGAAGAAATTCACATTTGGATGAGAAAAACTTTCATAAAACATAATGGAAATCCATTTCAGGATTTAATTGATGAAATGAAATCCGGAGAAATCAGTGAAGAAAAAATAGAAAAATTGCAAAAAGAACTTGCTCAGAAAAGCCCTGAATAATCCAAAGCAACATAATCCGGTCCAAGTCCATTTTTTTTAAATTTTCTTAAATATTTATAATTATCAAAAAGCTTATCTCTTTCTTCCATTTCTTCAATATCTCGTCTTAAAACAAATCGTTTATCAATTTCCATTCTCAATCAAAACTTCAAAACTATTTATATTTTTCTACCTAAATGAAAGTGTTTTATCCCGCGGAAAAATATTGTATTTATTTTTCCTTGAAATAATTTCCAAATCTCCGGGTTTTTCTCTCAGATTATAATTTCTTGATTCAGGGTCTGAAACCAATGCAACCCAAATACCAGAAACAGGATAAAGAGCAAATGCTCTCTCTCCTCTATTTTTTCCATTAGTAATTTCAACTTCATAACCAAAATCCAGCTCAGACATTTTTACCATCTTTGCAAAACCTCATAAGAATCTTTTTCCTTTAATTCATCTATAAATTTATCTTTATCTTTGACATTATCAATTCCAAAAGCTGTTATTGTTGTATTATTCTCTTTTTCAAATCTGTAAAGTTTAGAATATTTTTTGCCATGAAATAAATCCCCTTTATGAATCACTGCGTATTCTGGAAGTTCAAATTCCACTCCACAACCATTATCAACTTCCTTGCCAGCCAAAGGTGTTTTCAAAACAACCAATGCCTCGCAATTTATTGAATCAAAAAATTCTTTTATTTTATCAATTAATTTTTCCATGAAACTATATCACAAAGATATTTTTAAAAATTTATATACTAAACTTTTATAATAAATTAATGAAACTCGCACTACTTTTATCAGGCGGAAAGGACTCAGTTTATGCAGGTTACTTAGCAAAAACAAAATTCAAGCATGATTTAGTTTGTGCAATATCAATATTTTCTGAAAATAAAGAATCATACATGTTCCACACACCCTCAATTGAAAAAACAAAACTCCAAGCAGATTCAATGGGACTTCCTTTAATCATTCAAAAAACAAAAGGAAAAAAAGAAGATGAACTAAAAGATTTGGAAAAAGCAATTAAACTGGCAAAAGAAAAATACAAAATCCAGGGAGTTGTAACAGGGGCAATCCAGTCAGTTTATCAATCCACGCGAATTCAAAAAATTTGTGATAAATTAAATTTGGAATGTTTTAATCCACTTTGGCAAAAAAACGAAATAGAATACTTAGAGGAACTAATAAAAAATAAATTCAAAGTGATTATTACAGCAGTTGCAGCTTATCCCCTCGACAAATCCTGGCTCGGCAGAAAAATAAATAATCAATTCATAGAAGATGTAATAGAATTAAAAGAAAAATACAAAATTCATTCTGCTGGCGAAGGTGGTGAATTTGAAACTTTTGTTCTGGATTGTCCTTTGTTTGAAAAACCTTTAAAGGTAAAATCATTTAAAGATTTCAAAGAAGGTGAAAATTCTTTTAGGAGAGAAATTGAAGTAGAATGAAAAAGCGACTAACTAAATTAAAAAAGAATATACTAAAAAATATTAAACCAAGAAATCTACTTAAAGTTTTAATAATTGGAATTATTATTTTAATATTTTACTTTCTTGTAAAAGAATTCATTAGCAATGTTGATTCTATAACTAAGTTTTCTCAGTCTGCAGGAATTCTCGGACCAATTGTACTAATTTTATTAATTGGTTTAGGAATATTATTAACTCCCATACCTTCTTTTGTTCTTGTAATTGCTGCAGGTTATTTGTATGGAATATGGTGGGGAGCTCTTTATAGTTATTTAGGGCATTTAATTGCAGCAATAAGCACTTTCACAATTTTTAGAAGAATTAATCTTAACAATCAAGAAAGTTTAAGATATAAAAAATATAAAAAATTAGTGGAAAAAAATAAAAAATTCTTATACTTGCTTTATGCTGTCCCTATACTTCCATTATCTCTTGTAACAATTATTTCTGCTTCATCAAAAATTAAATGGAAACACTTTTTGGAAATAATTCTTGTAAGTTTCATTCCTACAATATTATTCTTTTCATTTTTTGGAAACAGAATAACTGAAAAAAATATTTTTGAAATATTAATATGGCTTGGAATAATATTTGTTATAGGCTTAATTATATTTAAAATAATACAAAGGAATCAGGAAAGGATGATGAATGGATATCCCTCAGCATTAAAAGTTCCAAAACTAAAAAGAAAGGGGAAGTATGTGAAGTGGGGTTGAAATGATTTTGATTTACTGATACAACTTAGCCTTAATCTTTCCACAATTAATCTTTTCCTCGCATCGATTGCATATACCTGAATTTTCAGACCATTCTTTTGTTCCAAAACATTTTTTCTTTAATGCTTTTGTCTTTGAAGGCACTTTTACCATTATAAAGTGTCTTGAGCAGGGTTTATATGGTTTTTGGGGAGAGATTTGAAGAGATAATTTTTTATACGTTTAATTTTTACTATTGAGATGAAAAAAGATTACAAAATTTGGATGCCTGTCAAGTCTGAGATAAATAATAAAGAATTAT
>CAYXDU010000071.1:0-3294 GCA_964463895.1 Candidatus Woesearchaeota archaeon
AAATGGCCCCGACGGGATTTGAACCCGCGACACCTGGATATCTCCAAAATAAATCTAAGAGTCCAGTGCTCTGACCAGACTGAGCTACGGAGCCACAAAGAAATTAGAAATAAATTGTTTAAAAAACTTGTTAATCACTTCTTATGTTTAAAAAATTCAATCTGCCGAAACCGCTTCATAACTTTATTATAATTTCCTTTTTCAACCAAAACTTTTTTCTTATCTTCATTCAACAATCGAAAATCATAATCTTTCACAGAACCCTCAACTTTATTTTTGCCAGGATATTTTTTCCACCTCAAAGAATTCTTCTTTTTGTATTGCAATACCATTCTAAAATTATTTCTTCCAACGCGCTTTCTGAGCTTTCTTAATATTTCTTTTCTGAGCAGTTTTCATTGCTCTTGTTGGTTTTGATTTTTCAGGAACATTCTTTCTCGGTCCTGCCTGAAAAACATCACCCTTGACTTTTTTTGGTTTTCTTCTTAATTTTGAAATCACACTTTTAACATCTTTTGTTTTTCCAACCAAAATTCCATTCTTAACTTCTGCATCAGATTTAGAAATTAACCATGCCTGAGTTGCCCAACTTCCACTTTTCCTTCTGCCAGCAATTCTCTCCAAATGCCCCTTTGTTCCAACATCATGATTTCTAAAAGAAACAAATTCTGATTTAGGACGAACAACAATTCTGTAAAATTTTCCCTTGCCACCAGTCCCTGGTTTTTTCCTTCCACGACCCTGTGGCTGAGCCAAAGCCCGAGCACGAGAACTCATCGACTTCCACTTCGCTTGCGCCTTCTTAATATTTTTCCGAGCCGCTTTTTTCTGTTTTGCTGAAACCATTTTCACCTCATTAGATAATTAAATATATATTCTCAAGTATATAAATTTTTTGTCGAATTTAATTAAAATTAAAAAATTACAATTTCTTTGTTGCTTTCCTTATTGCAAAAAGATAAAATAAAATTGGCACAACAAAAGGAAGAATTAAACAACCAATAATAGTTATAGCCAAAGCCCCCTGCTCATTAACTTTTGGATACGTGTAAATAGCTAAACCAATTATTGAAAAGGCATAAAGATAAGAAATAATTGCAAGCATAGTATACATACTAAAAATACTTCCTGCCAAAGCATCAAAACTTGCAAATTGTTGAAAAAGTATTAGTCCTATCCAAACAAGTACAAAAACAATGGAAACAATATCATAAATTATCCTCGTTTTTTTCATATCTTTTTTAGACAATAAATGTTTTTAAATTTATTCCATAAAACATACTAACAAATATTCTCTTCTCTTCCCATAGGAATTCAGGGGCATTAGTAGTAATCACCTCACTACTTAATTAGCTTTTGAATATTCTCAATTGCATCTGCAACTTCAGCGCCTTTCTTGGTGAGCTTTATCACTTTAATCCGCCCCCTTTTTTCAAAGTCCACCAACTTCAGCTCTTCCAAAGTTTGCAGTATTTTCACTGCATGGCTATAAGTGCAATCCACTTCCTTAGCCAAAATACTACCATACCTCATCCTTGTATTCTTCTTCAACGACACCAACATCAAAGCCGGCTTCCGTCTGAAAAAGATGTCAAAGTTATCCTTCATCTTAGTTACCTTTTCCATCTTGGATGATGTATTCATTTTAATGTATATATTCAGACAAGGTTGTTCTTTTAAATGTTTTGGAACATATATATTTACTATTGAGTGTTGATGAAAATTTGACATTTAAAAATAAATCAAAACCCTTATTAATTCTCAAAACATTTATTCTTCATGGAAAACAAAAAGAAAACAAAAATCCTTGCAATAGGTGATTTGCACGGAGACACAGGACTTGCAAAAAAAATCGCAAAGCAGGCAGAAAGAGAAAATGTGGACTTAATTATAATTCCAGGAGATTTAACCTGGCTTGAACAAGATGTTAAGAATTTAATAAAACCCTTTGACAAATTAAATAAAAAAATTCTAATCCTTCCAGGAAATCATGAAACAATTCCAACAATTCAGTCATTTGAACAAGCTTACAAAAATGTAAAAAATCTCCATGGAAATTCTTTTATCCATAATGGAATAGGATTCTTTGGAGCAGGTTATGCAACAAACTCAGGTCCGTTCTGGATTGAAGAAAATGAATTATCACAACTTCTAAAAAAATCCCATGAAAGAATCAAAGATGCAAAAACAAAAATAATGATAACACACATGCACCCTCTCGGAAGTTCATCAGAAATAACTGGCTGGGAAGGTTCATCATCAATTCTAAAAGCAATAAAAAAATTCAAACCAAATTTAGTAATCAACGGACACATTCACGAAGCAGGCGGTTTAATTGACAATTTTTACGGAACAAAAATAATTAATGTCGCAAGAAAACCATTTATTTTTGAGATTTAATAATTAGGCAATTCATGGTCATTATGCAAATTATGAACATAAGGTTGAATAAAATTTCCAATTTGTTCAAACACACTTAATTCATCTTTACTAAAATAATTCTTAACTTGCGCTTCAATTTTTTCTCGAATACCCTCTCTAAACCTAAAATAAATCCCCTCATTTCCAAAAAGCTCATTATTGTTCAAATGAACATCTATTGGATAAGAACAATATTTGCTTTCGACATTAAAACATAATTCCAAACCCTTCTTAATTCTCTTTGAAAATTTGTCTCCAAAGTTTAATTCAAAAGAATGCGGATGAGTATAATAATTCGGAACACAACAATCAACTTCCAACGGATTTATAATATTTCCATTAAAACCATCCTGAAAAATATAAAGAAGTCTCCTAATATCACTTGCTTTTGGGATTCTCAAATCATATTCAATAGGTTCTTTAAATTGCAAAACCAAAGCATTTGCAGAATTCTTCATCAATTCAAAACCTTCTTTATCATTGTTATACAAATCTTCATAAGTTTCCCATGTCATCAAAAAAATAAACTCCAAATCTTTATAAAAACTATTATTCCGCAAAATATACTTTCCAATAAAAAACAAAAATCTATAAAAACCTCTTTCTTACATTAATTAAACAAATGTCTCCAAAAAAACCAAAAAAATCAAGAGAAGAAAAAGCATCTGAAACTAGTTTTCGTGTAGATGCATCTGATGTAAAATACGCAACAGAAAAATTAGTGAAACCTATGCCTCCTGAAAAATTAATTGAAGTAACTGAAAAACTTGTAAAAAAAACTCCTGTTGAAATTATTACCCAAGGTTCAATTGAAAAACCAATAAGAAAAAAACCCTCAAAAAAAGAAAGAGAAAAAGTAGAAAGTTTTAATGT
>CAYXDU010000072.1:0-3248 GCA_964463895.1 Candidatus Woesearchaeota archaeon
AACCATCATTATTCAAATCACTCAGAAGTAATGATGATGGATGACCTCCAACACCTTCAAGAGGAATCTTTCGAATCAATTTGCCATCATAAGAATATATGAAAATATTATGGGTTCCCCTAACAACTATTTCTTGAAAACTATCTCCATTAAAATCAAATATAGAGGGTGAAGGGATTGCATTACCCCCAAGGATGTCTTCATTAACTCCTAATTCTACGGGCCACCCATCCAAAATAGAACCATCGTCACTGAATCCATATACTTTCGGAGAAGGTCCTGCCACAAACACAAAAATTTCTTTATTACCATCATTATCCACATCTGATACAGCAGGTTCCAACAAGCCAGAAAAGTATTTTGACTCTACAGGAACTCTAATTGGCCACCCCTCTTTTATAGAAGAATCAAAATAAAGGTTGGAAATCTTTTCAACAAAAGAGTTTCCCTTAAAATCAAAAATTAAATCAAGATCATAAAAACCCGCATCTAGCCCAGAAGTGTTCCATCTTGCCAAAAGAAACTCTTCATTCCCTAAATCTTGATTTAAGATCTCAACACTTTGAATAGAACCTCCATTTGAAAATTTAACAGAATCCAAAAAATATCCCGAAGCAGAAATTTTTGCAACAATTTCTACAGATTCTCCCGTACGATAAAAACCAGAATTTGATGGAGAGATTATCTGAATAATATCCCTATTAAAAACATTGAAATCTTCATTTTCTTTTCCATCAGCTCCATAAACAACTAATTTAATTTCATACTTTCCGTCCATTAAATAATCTGTATCAAAATTACTACACAAAACCCCCTCTTCAATTTCATCTGTACTTTCACAAATCAAATTCCAATCTTCAGAATTTTTAACTGAATAATAAACTTCATATTTCTGAAAATTATTTCCTTTTGCAGTCCCATAAATATCTATTCTTCCAGAAGGTTTGTAATCCATTTCATTCAAATAGACAATCAAAGGTTTTTCAGATTCAACAGATTCCAAAACATCCACCCTTCCTGCACCTTGTGTCAAAACATTTTCTCCTAAATCAACAGCAGTCGCTTTCAAAGAATTTTTAATTTCTTCCGGTGTCCAATTTGGATTTTTTTGCTTTAACAACGCAACAACTCCCGCAATATGTGGAGTAGCCATAGAAGTTCCAGAAATAGCAACATGTTCATTATCCAAACACAATCTATCGTTCCATGGTTTGTTTGAAGATTGTGCAGCACAAATATCAACTCCAGGCGCAGTTATATCTGGTTTAACAATTGATTTTTCATTTCCATTTTCATCAGTCCAAATCACAGGTCCTCTCGATGAGAAATCTGCAATTAAATCGCTTTTATCCGACGCTGCAACAGTAATTGCATTTCTTGATGTCCCGGGACTTCCGATTGTTTGTTCTCCGGGTCCTGAATTTCCAGCAGCAATTACAGCAATAATACCTGCATTAACAATATTATCAATAGTTATGCTGGTTGGATCGTCTGGATTTCCTCCCCCCCCCAAACTCATTGAAATCACATCAACATAATCATTTTCATTTTCCATAATATTTCCATCATTATCTAAATCAATACTTCTTTCAATTGCAGAGATTATATCATCTGAGTAACCGCTTCCACCACTATCTAAAACTTTAAATGCATAAATCTCCACATCAGGAGCAACGCCTTTCAAAATTCCGTTTCCTGCAGCAGTTGCAGCGCAATGCGTTCCGTGTCCGTGATCATCCATAGGATTATTATCATTATTTACAAAATCATAACCTCCGACAACTTTACAATTCTCACCAAAACATCCTCCTAAATCTTCATGAGTATAATCAACACCAGTATCAATAACTGCAATTTTAATTCCTTTTCCAGTCAAACACTCTTTTCCAGAAACAGAACAGTCATTTCCATCTTCATCCAATTGCCAAACATCGTCGGCATTTATCAAAGGAACAGAATCTTCAAGAGTTGCATAAACTTTGTAATTTGGATAAACATTTTTCACACCTTTTATTTTTTTAATTTCTTCTGCTTCACTTGCAGAAATATTCAAATAAACTCCGTTAAAAGTTTTTGTAAATTCTTTTTTAATTTCAACTGAATTTGAAATTTTATTTTTAATTATTCTGTTGTTTGAATTTAACTCTGGAGAATAATCCCTGACTTTTTGTTCAACATCTTCAGGCATAATTGAAAACCATTGTTTGTAAATTCTTACTGGATTATAAACTGCTTTTTCCTCAACATATTTTTCATTTGCAATTGCAATATCATTTAATTTTGTTTTTTCAGCAATTATAGAATTTTCTTCAAACTCAACAATATATCCGTCAAATTCTGCTGATGAAATAAAAGTTTCTTCACTATAAACCCCTTCTCTGGAATTTTGAGTATTTGTTAAAGTATAAGAATATTCAGAATTTGCAAATTCATTAAAATCTGAAATAATATTTCCTGTTTCAGGAGGATCTGTTAATTCAATTTTTTCACCAACAGAATAATCATCTTTTAATGTTGCAACCGAAGGGAATAAATTAAAAGTAAAAGAACCAATACAAGCTCCATCAACACATTCATTTGGACATTTGTAACTTTTTGTTTTTATTTCTGTTCCATCACAATAAGCTTCACTAACATATCCTGCCATTGAAGTTGACTCTCCATAACAATAATCAGGCATTCCATTTGTATTTACACCGTTTTCATAAACCAAAACAGTTGAAGCAACATTATAATTCAAACCTCCGTCTGGATCTTCACAAGTTATTTCCTCCTCACCACCACATTTAAACCGAACTTCATAATCCAAACAACTCACAGTATAAACAGAACCGTCAGCATTATTCTCTGAATTCAGACAATAAAATCCAAAGGTTGTGCTTGAATGAACTGTCTGTAAAATTTTCTCGCCATTAACTGCACGATATTCAACATCAGTCGGATTTTCACAGGCCTGTCCTGATTCAACAAAATAACTCAAAAGTTCATAGTCCCCTTTTCCGCTTGGATTATCTCTGTCAAGCCAAGGTGTCCAGAATTCTGCTTCATCTTCCAAACATCCAGAATAATCAAAACCACAATTAGAATCACATTTAAGTGTTCCAGAAGCATAACCCTCCAAAACGCAACTCTTCCCATTTAAATTACTTCCATCACATTCTTCACCACCTTCCAAAATCCCATTTCCACAAACAGGATTTGAAATTGAAACTCAATTACCTGTATCAAAACTATTGCAATCATTTTCG
>CAYXDU010000073.1:0-3054 GCA_964463895.1 Candidatus Woesearchaeota archaeon
TCACTTAGTCCTAAACTCAACAATATCCAAATCTTTTAATTTCCTTAATTTCTCTTTTTCCCACCCTCCCACCCTTATTACACTCCTCGCTTTGCTCGTCGCAAATTTTTTAACGAGAAATTAACGGGTTTTGAATTCGACTATGTCGAGGTCTTTTACTTTATGTTTTAATCCAACAACTTGTCCTGGGAATTTTGAACTTGGACCCCAGATTTTTGTTTGTTTTACTTTTTTTGAAAAACCTTTTAAGATTTTTTCTGCCACATCGGAAATTGTTGAATTTGGAGAGAGAATCATTGGTTTTTGTTTTGCTTTGTCTAAATTTTTTTCTGGTTCTTTTGTGTAAATTCTGCAAATTTCAAAACTTTGGAAAATTTTTTCTTTGAGAGATTCTATATTCCCACTCTCCCGCCTTTGGGAAAGGTCAATTAATACAAAGTTATATTTTTTAGAAGAAAGATATGCCTTTATTTTTCTTTCATTTATGTTTGAATTCTTTTTATTAAATACAATAATTATTTTCCCTTTTGTTTTTATTTTTTTTAAAATTTCATTTAAATCTTCTAATGAATTTGTTAAAACTAAAACTGTATCAGCAGTATAAACAATGCTTTTGTCATAGTATTCTGAATCAATTGCAGGGATTTCTATGATTTGTATTTGAACTGTCTGGTATGGCATCATTCCAACAATTGGTTCTGTTGTTGTGAATTTGTTTTCTGAAATTTTTGGCCTGGCATTTGTTAATTCTTTTAATAAAGAGGATTTTCCTGAATTTGTTTTTCCGACGATAACAGCCTGCATATCTTCTTTTTTAATTCCTATTCGAGAAGATTTTCCTGATTTTTTTTGTTTGTTTAAATTTTCCTGGAATTTTTTCAAACGGGTTCTTAATTGTGCAAGAAGGTTTTCAGAAGATTTGTGTTTGGGAGCCAGAGAAATCATCTTTTTTAGTTTTTCGATTTTCTCTTCGAGTGTTTGTGCTTTATGATATTCCCCTTCTGCAGCAATGTAATCCGGATGAGCATTTACAGGCATTGTAAAGTTTTTAATATAAGATGTTTTAAATTATTTATGGAAAGAGAAGAATTAATTGAAAAGATTATACAAAAAAAAGAATTTTCTGATTTGCCTGAAAAAGATGTTGAAAAAGTTTTTGAAAAATTTGAGAAGCGTCAGACAAGTGATGAAGATAAAATAAAATTGACAAGGAATTTATTGAGAAAAGTTTATAGTGTTTTTACAAGTTCTAAACTGCTTAATAAAAAAATTCTTGATAAAAAAAGTTCAGAGGAAATTTTGAAGAAGCATTTTTCTACAAAGGAAAGATATGATTTTTATGAGCAACTTTATGAAAAAATCTTTGAAAGAGTTTTGGGAAAAGAAATTTCTATTGTTGATTTAGGTGCTGGAATTAATGGTTTGAGTTATAACTTTTTTCCTGAGGATAAAAAAGTAAATTACGTTGGTGTTGAAGCAATCGGGCAACTTGTTGATTTGATGAATTATTATTTTAAAAAGCAAAAATTAAAGAATGCAAAAGCAATTTCTGAAAGTTTGTTTGAATTAGATAAGATAAGAACAATTTTGAAAAAACAAAAAATTCCGAGAATTGTTTTTATGTTTAAAGTTATTGATTCTTTGGAAATGATAAAAAGAAATTATTCCAAGAAATTTTTAAAAGAGATTGTTCCGTTGGTTGATTTGCTTGTAGTGAGTTTTGCCACAAAAAGTTTGGTTTCAAAAAATAAATTTAATGTTAAGAGATTTTGGTTTGAGAATTTTGTCAAGGAAAATTTTAATTTGATTGATGATTTTGAACTTGGAGGAGAAAGGTATTTGGTTATAAAAAAGATAAATTTATAAAAAGAAAAATCTAATATAGTTTATGGCGCAAGTTCAAATGCAACCCAATCAAAAAGTTGGTGAGACAGTTCAGGGACAACCTGTTTCCAGAAATTCTGGTTCTATGAATGTTAATCCAATGCAAAAGGCAATGCAAAAACCGCAGAAAAAAACTAACCAGGTTATTTCAAGTACAGCTTTGCCGTCTCAAACAGATTCTAAAAATAAAAATCAAATGCCTTCTTCTGGTTCAGAAACACCAGAGAAAAAACCTTCGCGTTGGTGGCTTTGGCTTATAATTATTCTGTTTATTTTGGGTGTAGGCGCTGCTGCATATTTTTTCTTTCTTAAAGATATTCTTTTTTCTGGGGCATAGTTTTATATAATTAATTTTGTTTTTTTGTTTCATGAAAAATAAATTTTTCAGCACAGCCAAAAAATTGCTTGCAATTTTTAGTTTGCATTTTTCAATTATCAGAGGTTTTGAAAAACACAAATGAAAGAAAATTTTAAGAAAAAAGTTTTGAAAAATGGTCTGACTATTTTATTTGAAAAAAGGGATTTGCCTGTTGTGAGTGTTGCATTTGGCATTCGTGCCGGAGGTGTGAATGAATCACTAGAAGAAAAAGGGATTTCACATTTTATTGAACACATGCTTTACAAAGGAACTCCGACGAGAAATGCAAAACAGATTGCAGAGCAGATTGAAAAAAACGGAGGAGAGTTGAATGGTTTTACTTCTGAGGAGATTACAGGTTATTGGTGCAAAATGCCGTCGGAAAAATTTTCTATTGCTTTGGGAGTTTTAAGTGATATGGTGAAAAATCCAAAATTTGATAAAACTGAAATGGAAAAAGAGCGTCTTGTAATATTTGAAGAAATTAAAATGCGAAGGGACAATCCTCAAATTTTTGTTTTTGACAGAGTTTTTGAATCGCTTTACACAGGCACTTTGGGAAAAGATTTGATTGGAACAGAAAAGACAATGAATTCTATTGACAGAAAAAAGATTGTTGAAAAATTTGATAAAATTTACAAACCGAATAATATGATTTTATGTGTTGTGGGGGATGTTAATTTTAATGATGTTATTAAATTTGCAGAAAAGAATTTTTTAGATAATTCCGGAGAAGGAGTTCCAGAGCAGGAATTTGGTTTGAAAAATGAAGTAAAATTTGAAGAGCGTTTTGGAGTTGATCAGGCAAATTT
>CAYXDU010000074.1:0-3037 GCA_964463895.1 Candidatus Woesearchaeota archaeon
TATTCTAATTCATCTGATCATAATATTTTTTATAATAATATTTTTAATGTTACAGAAGAAAACTCATTAAATGATATGGGGGCTGGAGTTTGTTGGGAAGATTCTGCGCCAGCTAATAATATTTGGAATACTACATATAACGCTTCTATAACAAATATACTTGGTCATGGAATCGGCGGAAACTTTTGGACAAATTCATTAGGCACAGGATATAGTGATACCTGCATTGATGCTGATGGAGATTATATATGTGATTACTTCTATAACGTGATAGACAATAATATAGATTATCTTCCTCTTGCTGACCACACAAATATGGTCTCAGGATGTGGCACATTAGATGTTGCAAATAAGACATATTATTTGAATCAGAGTATATCTTCAAATGGGACTTGCTTTAATATTACTGCGAATAATATTACTCTTAATTTTGCTGACTACAATATAACCGGAAACACAACAGAATACGGCATCAACATCACAGGATACAACGACACAACGGTTTTAAACGGAACAATCTCAAATTTCTCAACCGGAATTTACATCTCCTCAAGTTCAAACAATTCATTCACAAGCATTAATATAAATAATTCCCGACAAGACGCAGTTCTTTTAATAGGAGCAACTTCAGGTAACAATAATTTTACGAGTATAAATACAATAAATACAAACTCATCTCACTACGACATTAATTTTTCTACTGCAGGTATCAACGGAACATGGATTGAGGGCATTAATTTTGCAAATTACACATTTGCAGGAGCAGGAGGTTTAGTTAATTTCAAAGAGCCAGGTTTTGGAGAGATTGTGTTTTTACAAGCAATTAATGGGAGTGGAACCGATCTTAGCAGTGATGTTGATATTGAAAATGAAAAGGTATTTGTTAATAGCAGCAAGTCAGGCTTAAATAAAAGTGCAAATATATCATTTTATAGTGTGGCTTTTACAGACCCTAAGCCTCAATATAGTTCTGATAATAGTGTGTGGACAGATTGCACTGCAAATACTAATCCTGCCTGTGTTGAGTTTTCTTACACTAAGGGTGGAACTTTTACATTCAATGTATCTCACTTTACTTACTTTAAAATTATTGAAGGATACAGTGCTTCAACTAGTACAACAACAGGTGATACTTCTTCTTCAACTCCCACTTCATACCCAACAACTTCACAATTAGAAGAAGGTTATACAAATAATTTCAGAAAGAATTCTAAAATAGTTATTGGAGATAAAATTTTAACTATTATAGATTTGCAAGGAGACACTGCAACTTTGGAAATTGGAGGAAAAACTTATACAATTGATGAGGGTGGAGAAATTAAAATTGATAGCGACGGAGATGGATATTATGATATTAAAGTAACTGCTGGAAATATTAATGAAGTTTATGCAACTTTGACTATTCAGACAATTTATGAAAAAGTTCCTGCAGAAGAAAAGGAAAGTGTTGTTGAAAATATTATTGAAGGTGTTGGGGATATTCTTGAAGAAAATAAATGGGTTTGGATAATTGTTGGTTTAATTGTTGTTGGAATTGTAATTTATCTTATTAGAAAAAGAAGTAAATTATTTAAGTGAGATTCTTTTTTGGTTTTAATGATAGATGATAATTGGATGTTTGCGGACTTGCATTTGCATTCGAGGTTTTCGAGGGCGTGTAGCTCTGGTCTGAATTTTGATAATCTTGTTAAGTGGGCAAAAATAAAAGGATTGAATTTATTGGGCACTGGAGATTTTACACATCCTGTTTGGTTTAAGGAAATTAAAGAGAACTTAAAACCAAATGGAAAAGGATTTTATTCTTATCAGGGTTTTGATTTTATTATTACTGGGGAACTTTCTTTTATTTATACTTCAAATGGTAGAGGCAGAAAAGTTCATTTGAATTTATTGATTCCTTCAATAGAAATTGCAGAGAATATTCATTCTTTTTTAGATGCTAAAGGTTTTAGAAGGGATTATGATGGGAGGCCGATTTTTGGAATTTCGTGCGAGGAATTTGTTAAGGAGATGATGAAAATTTCCAAGGATATTGAAATCATTCCAGCGCATATTTGGACACCATATTTTGGGGTTTTTGGAAGCATGTCTGGTTTTGATTCTTTAGAAGAAGCATTTGGAGAGCAGGTTGAAAATATTCATGCAATTGAAACAGGAATTAGTTCTGATAGGGAAATGAATTTGAAAATTAAGGAATTTTCTGAAAAGAAAATTTCAATTGTTAGTTTTTCAGATTCACATAGTTTTTGGCCGTGGAGATTAGGTCGTGAGGCAACGATTTTTAATAAAACAGATTCATATTTAGAATTGATTAGGCAAATTAGGGAAAATGATTTTGTCGGAACTGTTGAGACAGAGCCGGCTTATGGAAAATATCATTGGGATGGGCACAGGAATTGTAATTTTTCATGTAGCCCAGAAGAAAGTGAGAAACTAAAAGGAATTTGTCCTCGGTGTGGAAAGAGTTTGACAATTGGTGTTGAAAATCGTGTTGAGTCCTTGGCTAATGGTTTGGAAGAAATGCAGGGAACAAAGTCCCCTACGTCGTCCGCCGAAGCGTCGTCGAACGAAAGAAATAAAATTGAATTGAAGATTTTGCCTTTGCATGAAATTATTTCTTTGTATAAAGATGTTGGAATAAACAGCAAAGGAGTTTGGATGATTTATAATTCTTTGATTGATAAATTTGAAAATGAATTTAATATTTTGTTGAATGCTTCAAAAGAAGATTTAATTAATTCCGGACTTGCTGATGAAAAATTGGCTGATTTAATTATTAAAAATCGTGAAGCAAAAATAAAAGTTAAGCCAGGTTATGACGGAGAATATGGAAAGGCAATTTTGGATATGCCTGTGGAGAAGCAGAGGACTTTGTTTTGAAAATTAATCTTCAACTTTTGTGAATCCATTATCTCTAAGGAAATATTCCAAATCTGATGAATAGTGAAATTTTCTTGGATTGCCAAATTTATTTATTGTGAAAATTACTTTGTAAGGAAGAATTTTATCAAGATGATTTGGAATATTTATTGTGCTA
>CAYXDU010000075.1:0-2973 GCA_964463895.1 Candidatus Woesearchaeota archaeon
TCAATTGCTTCTTTTTTCCAATAATCTCCTAAACTCCAATTTCCAAGCATTTCAAAGAAAGTGTGGTGTGTTGCATCTCCGACTTCGTCAATATCTCCTGTTCTTATGCAACGCTGGATTCCTACAAGCCGTTTTCCAAGAGGATGTTTTTGTCCGAGGAGAAATGGGACTAAAGGATGCATTCCTGCTGTTGTAAATAAAACTGTGGGGTCGTTTTCAGGAATTAAACTTGAGTTTGGAATTTCTTTGTGGTTTTTTGACTTGAAAAATTCAATATATTTTTTTATAAGTTCTTTACGATTTATCATGAATTAGTTTGGTTGAAGAAGTTTAAAATAGTTTTTGTTTGGTTATCACCTCTTTTTGAGGATTATTTTTGATTATACAAATATTTAAAAATATATTTAGGATTCCGAAATTATGGTGGATCGAAATTTTAATATTAATTTAGAAGATAAATTTGATTACTATTTTAAGAAAGAAGGTATTTTTAAATTTTGGAAAAAAGATATTTTTTGGAGCGGAAAATCTTTTGGAGATATTTTAATTCACATTAAGATAATGCAAGAGAAAAGAAATTCTTCTGATTCATATTACGAATTGAATGAAGTTAAAACAAAGAAGGATGGACTTATCTATGTTTTTGATTATATTCCGGGGCATGGTTCTTCAAAGAAATGTGGAAGATTGCCTTCAGAGAAATACTTTGTTAAAGTTATTTCCCGTTCAAACTAATTTTTCAATTTTGTTTCTATAATCTTTTATTTTTTGAAGAGACATTGTTTTTGCTTTAAGATATTTGGATTGCATACTGGACCAATCATTATCATTTCCTAATTTATTCCAAATTTGTTTTTTTGATATTCTAATTTTTTTAAACATCTTTGTCAAAGGATTTATTTGATTTATATCTGTCGAATTTAATACTGGAGCTCTGAAATCGGGAGAGTATACTTCCGCAACTATTCCATATATTTTTGGTTTTTTGTCTTTTTTATTTGCATAAAATTCAGATAATCTTGCTTTTGCAAATTTTTCTTTGGTTTTGAATTCTCTTTGTAGTTTAGGAGAAATTTTTATTATAAAAGCATCAACAACATTTTTTCTTATTGAATATCCTTCTTTTCTGAATTCTTTTCCTATTGGAAAACCTTTTTTTATTGATTCGTTAATTTTTTTTAATTCTTTGTTTAAGGGATAATCAAAAAAAGTTATTGCATAAGTTCTTGAAATTCCTTTTTTATCGATGAGATGAGCAATTCTTATTTTTTTATTGTGTTTTATTAATTTAGATGAAATATCTCCATATTTTTCTTCAAGAACGTCTGTGTGTAATCTGTTAATTGTTGGAAAATGTTCCATTTTATCCCAATTCACTCAACCGTTTTTGAATATCTGCAATTTCTCTTTCTAAATCGGTTTGTTTTTTGTCTTTTCCAGAAATTTCTTTTATTTTTTTCAACTCTCTGTTTTCTTTTACATCTTCGTAATCTTTTTCATGAGAAATTATTTCAGGAATTTTTATTTTTGGCATAGAAGTGTTTAATTTGTTTATGTTTGTTTTTAATGATTTCAGTTTTTTGTAAAGAATTTCTTTGATTTTTAGTTCCTGCATTCTAAGTAAGTGATATCTTTTTAGAGTTTTCAAAACTTCAAGTAAGTCCTTTTGTGTTCCGAGAATGTCTTTTTTTGACTGAACAGCTTCGGAATTTTCAAGTTTTATGTGAATTAATTTTTCTTCTTGTTTTACCATCTTGTTTTTATTTGGGTTTTTACCATCCCCCAATTTGCTTTGAGTTTCCCGCACTCCCCTCGCAAATATTGAATCGCTCGCCTTTTTGCTGTAAAAACCAAAAATTAATTTTTTATTTATTTAAATGTGATTATATTTTTGAAAAAATATCCTGGTCTACTTTTTCAATTTGTTTTTTTATTTCCTGTATTTGGTTTTCCCAGGAATTCAATTCTTCATCTTCTTTTTGCTTTAAATCCTTTATTTCTTTTAGAAGATGTTCTATGTCTGAGATTTGTTCTTTTGCATTTTCAAATATGTCCAAACTTTCCTCGAATTTATCCAGACGTATGAAAACAGGTTCTGGATTTTTTGATGTTGTGTATTGTCTTGGAGCATAATTTTGAATTGCATTTTTCTTAGACATTGATTTTGGTGAGGGTGGTTGCATCATTGGATATTTTTCTTCATCTTCGTCATCAAGCTCAAAGTCCTCTGCATTTCCCTCTTCAACCTCTTTTCCCCCAGAAACAGCTTCTTTGATTGTGTTCTGAGAAAATTTATCCCCTAATGAACTATTTGGATAAGCAGGTAATTGCGGCAGAGAAAAATCGTTTTGAGTCATTTCAGAATTATCATCTTCGTTCATTCCTGGAAATTCAGGAAGTTTCGGAAGTTCAGGCAATTGCGGAACCTGAGAATCTTCTTTAGAATATTGAGATGCTTTTTTTTCCTCTTTTTTTTTGAATAGTCCCATTTTCACTTTTATGTGTTTTCCAATATATATAAGATAGTATATAGGTTTAAAAACTTTATTTTTTCAGCAACCTTGTAATTTTTGTTTTAGAATTCAAAGTCCCACTTAAAATTTTGCTAAAGCAAAAGACCCGCCCTAAATTCATCCTGCGTATCCAAAGGTTTGTAAATTCCAAAACTTTTCAAGTTATTTTTCAGCAAAACCTTATAAACCGAAAGATATTTATTTATTTTAATTTGAGTTTAAAATGTTAAAAGATTTTCTTGAAGAAGTGGTGGTGATTGTTGCAGGGAAGCCGGCAGAACCTATTGCGGATTTATTGAATAATAAAAAGCATGTTAATGAATTTAATATTGCAAAAAAACTTGATTTAACAATTAATCAAACGAGAAATATTTTATACAAGATTTCTGATTTTGGGCTTGTGAGTTCTATAAGAAAAAAAGATAAGAAAAAAGGATGGTATACTTATTTTTGGAAAATT
>CAYXDU010000076.1:0-2477 GCA_964463895.1 Candidatus Woesearchaeota archaeon
AAAAAATTTGATTAAAGAAGAAAAAAAGTTTTTGGAAGTATATTTTGCCAACAGTAATTTCAGTCCTGTTTTTATTATTCATAATCTGGGCAAGTAAGATAATTATGTTTTAATTAATTTTATAACCTCTATCTTCTTTAAACTTTTATGAAGAAAAAAATAAAAAAAGATTTCAATATAATTTTTGGAACAATAATTTTTGTTTTGTTAATTGGAAGTGCTTTTACAATTGATTGGATTTTTGGTGTTGGTTTTGTAATTGGTTTTTTTATTTCTGTTTGGAATAAAATTTTGGAAAAGAATTTTTTAATTCCTGTTTTTATTTTCATTGGAGCTTTGATAATTCGTTATGCTCTCTTTGTGAGTTTGCCGAAAATTTTGAATGCGCAAGATTACTTTAGTTTGGGAATTTCTTTAGTTTTGTTTCTGTTGATTTTAATTGTTGGTTGGAAAGTTAAGAGGGGAAAAGTTAGGTTTTGAAATTAATTTGCTCCGCGCCAAACTTCGTCAAGGCGCTTCGCTAAAAAAAGAATATTGCCAAAGAAAATTCTAATTGATTGCTCAACTGTTGAATAATATTTTTGGACTTAACTTTATCCTCTTCAGAAAATCCCAACACAGGTAGGATTTGAAGATAACATCAATCCGCGACATTTATGAGCGCAATTTTAAGGGCGGGTGGGCGGGAATAATCTTAAACCTTCATCCACAACCAACTCTTTTCTGGTTTATTTCCGTAATGTGTTTTTACTAAAACATAATTTCCTTTCAACTTTTTTCCATGGAAATTTATTTCAATTTTCTTAGAATCTTTCTCGATAATTTCGTAAGTTCCGTTGTCCCAAATTTCAACTTTTCCAGCACCGTAATTTCCTTCTGGAATAGTCCCCTCAAAATTTGCATAACTTAAAGGATGGTCTTCAACCTGAATTGCTAAACGTTTTGTGCCTTTTGCCGTCGGCGGAGTTTTTGGAACTGCCCAAGATTTTAAAACACGATTCATTTCAAGACGCAAATCCCAGTGAAGATGCGAAGCATGATGTTCATGCACAACAAAAATTTTTTCTTTTGATTTTTTCTTTTCTGATTTTTTTGGTTCAGGAGTTTTTTCAAAGTTTCTCTTTTTTTTGTATTGAGTTAATGACATGAAATCAATAAGAAAGAGAAGTATAAAAAATGCTCGCTGTCGCTCGATTAATACTCGCTCTGCAATCGCTTAACACAGATTGCTTCGCTGTTTTAGAAAATAATATCACCATAAGATTTTTTAAAAAATTTTGGGACTTAACTTATCATCGTCGGAAAATCCAAGCAAAGCAGGATTTGGAGACATAATATTTGCGACATTTATGAGCGCATTTGTTAGGGTGTGGTGGGCGGGATAAATATATTTTGCCATAATTTTAAAATAATAATCCCGACGCTGCACAAACTTTTCTCGACTGAATTTTCTGCGAAACATTTATATACCACGAATTTCTGAAAATATCGTTAAGATGGATGAGTACCTTAGTCAAAAAAATAAAAATCATTTTAAGGTATGATGTATGTAGAAGCAGTCATCCATTTAATATCAAATTCTGAATTCAATTTATAATTCTGAACTTATGTTAAATGAAGTTGAGTGATATCCAATAGTCAAGCTAATAGTTAGGAGAATGTGTGAAGTGATTTGTCAATCTTATACAAGACAAATTGCGCAATGGAAATTTTGTTTTATCGATGAGATTTATGAAATTGTTTAATTCCAGTTGATCCTGCTGGCGGCTGCGGCTCTCTGGTTTGCGCTTAGACATGCAAGTTATATTCTTAGAAATAGGAGTAAGCGAACTGCTCAGTAACACGTAGCTAACCTACCCTTAAGTCAGAAATAACCTCGGGAAACTGAGGGTAAAATCTGATAAGAGACATACCCTGGAATGATTTGTCTCCCAAACTCGTGCTTAAGGATGGGGCTGCGGCAGATTAGGTTGTTGGCGGGGTAATAGCCCACCAAGCCGAAGATCTGTAAGGGCTCTTAGCGGAGAGGCCCTGAGAGGGAATCTGAGACACTATTCCCAGCCCTACGGGGTGCAGCAGTTAGGCATAATCTACAATGCGCGCAAGCGTGATAGTTTGAGCCAGAGTGCTTTACAATCGTAAAGCTTTTGCCAAATCTAAAAATTTTGGCGAATAAGGACTGGGTAAGACGAGTGCCAGCCGCCGCGGTAATACTCGCGGTCCAAGTCGCAGCCATTTTTATTGGGTCTAAAACATCCGTAGCTTGCTTTGTAAGTTTCTTGTGAAATTTTGCATCTCAAATGTAAAGCGTGCAAGAAGTACTGCCAAGCTAGAGACTGGAAGACGTAACGAGTATGTTCAGAGTAGCGGTAAAATGTGTTAATCCTGGACAGACTAACAACAGCGAAGGCACGTTACGAGAACAGTTCTGACAGTAAGGGATGAAGGCCAGGGGCGCAAAACGGATTAGATACCCG
>CAYXDU010000077.1:0-2442 GCA_964463895.1 Candidatus Woesearchaeota archaeon
TAATAAAATAATTGAATCATTGAGTCCGAATGAGAGGAAGATTATTCCTTTTTTAGATAGTGGAAGTATTGTTGAAATTTGCAAAAAATCTAATTTAGACAAGGTTTCGGTTTTGCGGGCAATGGAATATTTGCAAAATAAAGGAATTGTGAAAATTAATGTTCAGGAAAAAAAAGTTATTGAGATTGGGGTTAATGGTGCTTTGTATAAAAAAAAGGGCTTGCCTGAGAGAAGATTGCTGAATTTGTTAAATGAAAAAAGGATAATCCCTTTGAAAGATGCGCAGAAATCAAGCGGGTTGTCAAATGATGAATTTAAGGCGTCGCTGGGAAGTTTGAAAAAAAAGGCGCTGATTGAATTGAATAAAGGGAAAATTATTTTTAATGGTTCGCCTGAAGAAATTGCAAAAAAGACATTTGAAGAACAGTTGATTGATTCTTTGCCTGTTGATTATGATTCTCTGAAACCAGAGCAGCAATTTGCATTAAAATCATTACAAGCCCGACGGGAAATTGTTGAAATTGTTGAAAAAAAGAAAATTAATTTTGAGATTACTAATTTGGGAAAGAATATTCTTAAGTTGAAGATTCATGAGGGGAATTTGATTGAACAGATTACTCCTGAATTATTGAAGTCAGAGAAAAATTGGAAAGGCAAGAAATTTAGACGTTATGATATTTCTTCTCCTTTACCTGAACTTAAAGGAGGGAAGAGGCATTTTGTAAATCAATCAATTGATTATATTCGGAATATTTGGACAGAGTTGGGTTTTAGAGAAGTTTCAGGAAATATGATTCAGCCGAGTTTTTGGAATTTTGATGCATTGTTCCAGCCCCAGGATCATCCGGCAAGGGATATGCAGGATACATTTTTTATTGACAAGAAAGTTGAACTTCCAGAAGACAAGAAATTAGTTGAAGTCGTGAAAAAAGCGCATGAAGTTGGTATTGAAGGAAGCAAGGGCTGGGGTTATAATTGGGATGAGGAAATTGCAAAACAATTGGTTTTGAGAACGCACACGACTTCGCTTTCAGCAATTGAATTAACCAAACTTTCTGAAAAGGACTTGCCTGTAAAACTTTTTGCATTAGGTAAAAATTTTAGAAATGAGACAGTTGATTGGAGTCATGGTTTTGAATTTTACCAGACAGAAGGAATTGTTATTGATAAAAATGCAAATTTTAGACATTTACTTGGTTATTTGAAGCAGTTTTACAAAAAAATGGGTTTTGAAAAAATAAGATTCAGGCCTGCTTATTTTCCTTACACAGAACCGTCAGTAGAAGTTGATGTTTGGCATCCTGAAAAAAAAGTTTGGCTGGAACTTGGAGGTGCAGGAATTTTTAGACCTGAAGTTTCTGTAACTTTGCTTGGAAAAAACATTCCGATTTTAGCTTGGGGACAAGGAGTTGATAGAATTATAATGGATTATTATAAAATCAAAGATTTACGTGAATTGTATAAAAATGATTTAACTCAGTTGAGAAAAATTAAATTTTGGATGAAGGAATAAGATGGAAAAAAAGAACAATAAATTATTTTGGCAAGGGATTTTAATTGGTTTTTTTGGTGGAGTTGTTGGGAATATTTTAACCAGTTCTGCTTTTACTTTGATTAATGGTAATTGTCAAAATGGTGTTTGTTGGTTTGGAACAACTGTGCTTTTAGTTTTATCTTTAGTTGTGTTTATAATTTTTGTAAATTTTTTATTAAAGAGAATAAAATAATAAAATGGCACAATACAATTCAAAAACAAAGGAAGGCAAATGTATTTTTTGTGAGATAGTTAAAGGAAAAATAAAAGCAAAAGGAATTTTTTGGCAAAATAAGACTCATATGGCTTTTTTAACCCCTTTTCCGAATACAGAAGGATTTACCGTCGTAATGCCTAAAAAACATTTTGGAAGTGATGTTTTGAATATGCCTGACAAAGATTTGAAAGAATTGGTTTTGGCTTCAAAAAAAGTTTCAGAGATTTTAATGAATTATTTTAAAGATGTAGGAAGAGTAGGATTGATGATGGAAGGAACTGGTATTGACCATGCGCACACAAAACTTTTTCCAATGCATGGAACAGAACATATGAAAAAAGGCATTTGGAAACAATATCTTGATACAGGAGGAAAATTCTTTAAAAAATATGAAGGTTACATAACTTCTATTGAAGGTCCTAAAATTAGCGATAAAAAATTAATTAATCTTGCAAATAAATTAAAGAAAATAAAAAAATAAAATGACATCAATAAATCAAAACATTTAAATAATCCGTTATATAAACTTATACAATGATAAAAACAATTAAAAAAATGAATATTTTGCATTTTCCGAAATTGGATTCAATTTTAATGGTAGAGGAGGCTATACAAAATTCAGAAGATTATCCAACGAGAATGGAACTTTGGAGGAGTTTGCCAAAGCAAATGCAATACCAGACATTTAAAT
>CAYXDU010000078.1:0-2317 GCA_964463895.1 Candidatus Woesearchaeota archaeon
CAAACAAACAAGGGTTTTTTAAATTATGAGATTTTTGTTGAACAAGTCCCTACAAGTTTAGAGATTTTTGTTGAAGAGGAAAATGTTCTTCCTGGAAATTTTTTAAAGACAAAAGTTATTTTGCATGACCAAACAGGAAAAGAAATTCCTGCTCCAGTTATAATTACAATAAAGAAATCAAAAAACGATATTGTTCAGCAAATTGAAACTGATACTAGTGAATTTGTTGAAGTTGAAATTCCTTATAATGAAGCTCCTAAAAATTGGACAATTGTTGCTGTTTCATCAATGCTTGATTCTGAAAGAAGTTTTATTGTTTTAGAAAATAAAGAAGTTTCTGTTGAAGTTATTAATGAAACTGTTATTTTGATTAATGTTGGAAATGTTCCTTATAATGGTACGATTTTAATTAAAATAGGAGAGAATTCTACTTTGAATCTTGATGTTTTTTTGGAGGTTGATGAAGTTAAAAAATATGAGCTTCGGGCACCAGATGGACAATATTATGTTGAAGTAATTAGCGATGGAGAAAGCCGATTTGGTGGAGAAGTTTTATTAACAGGAAGAGCAGTTGATTTGAAAGAGTTAAGAGTTTCTGGAAATGGTTTTATTAATGTTCTTGTTTGGATTTTTATAATTGGTGTTTTAGGATTTGTTGCATTTGTTATTTATAAAAAGGGGTATAAGAAAAGTTTTTTTGGAAGTAAAAAAAAACTGAAAAATTCTGAAATGATTTTTAAAAAAGAATCACCTAAAAAACATTCTGAGTTGATTAATACCTCAAATAAAGCGATTTTATCTTTGTCTATAAATGGGGACAGGCATGATGCTTCAATTGTTTGCCTTAAAATTAAAAATCTTAAAGATTTGAAAAAAGAAGGCATTGATGAAACACTTAAAAGAATTGTTAGTTTTGCCGAGGGAAAAAAGACAATGATTTATGAAACTTCTGAGAATATTTTCTTTATTTTTTCTGCCTTGAAAACAAAGACATTTAAGAATGAAAAAGATGCAATTGAACTTGCCGGAAAAATTGAGGAATTTTTGAAGTATCATAATAAAATTTTCAAACAGAAATTTGATTTTGGAATTTCTATTAATTTTGGAGAAATTGTTGGAAAGATTAATGAAAAAGATGAGCTGGAATTTATGGCTATGGGTAATTTAATTGTTAATTCAAAAAAACTTTCTGAATTGTCGTCCGGCGAAGTTTTATTGAGCAAAGATTTTAGAGACAGAGCAGGGGGAATGTTGAAAACCGGTGAAAAGGAAATTGCTGGAAAAAAAGTTTATATTATAAGAGAACTTCGGGACAGAGAACAGCATAAAAAGTTCTTGGCTAATTTTTTGCATAATTTAGAAAAAGACAAAGCAGAACGTGAAAAGCGAGAGAAGAAGGATTGATTATTTTTTCACATCAACTTTTTTCTGGATATTTTTTTGATTTTGTTCAAGATTTTCAATTTTCTTTTTTGATTTTATTTTTTCAATCCAATTTTTTATTTTTATTCCAAGTGTTGTTAGTTTCAAAATAATTCCTATTGCAATTAAAATAATTCCTGCAATAAACATCCATAAGAAAACTTTGGAGGATTCTGCGAAAAATATTCCGACGATTTGTGAGATTATTTCTTTTGAACTCTCATTTGATAATGCTGCGGATATTGGAGAGAGAATTAGTTTTGCAATTGCAGTTCCGATGTTTTTTAATTGGGAAATTATAAGCGAGCTTGCTACAAAAAGAGAACCTGTGAGGATTGGAGTGTTTGTTTTCTTTTCAATGAGGAGAATTGTTAATGCAATTAAAATTAATATTGCGATTATTGATTTATTGAATAAGGATTTCCAGTAATCTTTTGCATGTTCTGAAACAAGAAAAATTGGGACGCTGGTTTCCTGGAAGCATTCTGAAAAAGTGCAGTTGTATTCTTTGTAGTAAAAATCCTGAATTAAATAATTAATAGTATAATTTATTATTGAATCATAACCCTGTTCAATGACAGTGCAGGGATAAACAAAAGTATATCCTTCAAAATTTTGGACAATTTCAGTGTTGTTTTGGCAGTATATTTCAAGAAAAGGTGTTAATTGATTTACTATTTTTTCAGTTCCGATTTGTTCAGTTATAATTGAATTTGCAATTGTGTAGATTTTTGGCTGGACGTTTTCATAAGTCAGGGAATAATTTAATGTTGCAAAAATTCCTGCTGACAGCAATGATAAAAACAACAGAATTGATACAATTACTAAACCAAAACCTCTTAACACACCCATTTTAATTTAGAGAAAGAAGTTTTAGGAGTTTTTAAAATTAATT
>CAYXDU010000079.1:0-2297 GCA_964463895.1 Candidatus Woesearchaeota archaeon
CATTGTTCAAAAGTTGATAATTTTGAATGTGAATAAAATTTTGTTTTCATGAAGAAAAAAATTAATTAGGGGTTATAAATATTATTGTAAATTTGAGAGTGGTTTATTCATTATCATACCCCTTCTTCATAAAATCTTTTTTCAAGAATTTTTGTAATTTCTTCATAATTGTTTTGTTTTGCAATATCTTTAATTTCTATTAAAGCATTATTTAGTGTTTTCAAGTCGTTTTCCAATAATTCTCCTCGATAAGCCACTGCTTCTGGATTTCCAGCATAGGCAATTAATCTTAATTTATTTTTTCCACAATGGTGTTTTATTGAACCTATTAATCCTGTTGTTAGACTTTCGTCAGACACGATTCCTTCTACTTTGTTTTTTACCATAAATTTTGGATAATTTTGGGGTTTTTAAGAATTGTTATTCTGTAGAATTACTTTCAGAAACATCTCTTGCTAAAAATCCCCACCAGGAATTTCTTTGTCTGAGAATTTCGCCTGTTTCAGCGTCGATTTGTGCACGAACTTTTTCTCTTACTGGAATAGCCCAAAGTAATTTTGCTCTTTTTTCTGCACGGATTTGATATTCTCCGTCTTCATTTAAAGTTATGTTTTCGTTTTGCAATTTAACTCTTTCTCTTAATCGTGCTTCAATTCTTGTTTTTATTTCATCAGGCAAAATTATTTCTTTTGTTTCATTGTTTTGAAATTGTGCATAAACTTTTCCATCGTCTGACTTATATAACTGGACTTGTGTTGACATATTTGCATTTTTCACCTGAACAATTGTGTTTCCTGAATTTCCTGCCTGAATTGTCATTTGCTTTTGTGTTCCGTTTTGAGTTTGAACTTGGCATTTTATTGTTGAACCGTCGCATGAACAATTGCTCGGACATTCCTGGTTTTGCGCTTGAATTCTTAACCTATTTTTATTTTGAATTATTTCCCCGATTTGTGCTTGTGTTAAATTTCCTTTTTGATATTGATTTATGGATTGGCTTTGAGAATTGTTTTTTGATTGAGCATTTTCCTGTGCAGCAAATGCAAAGCTAATAGCAAACATTAAAATAAATATCATCACCAATTCTTTTTTCATATTTTTGTTAAGGGAATGGGGTTTATAAAATTTTTTGAAAATTAAATTATTTCTCCAAAACCAATTAATCTCCAATGATTGTTTATGTTTCGTGCGATTCCGGTGTTGTCGCCTTTTAATGCAACAATTGGAATATTTAAGTTTAGTTCCATTTCTTCTGTTTTTTCATTATATTTTTCAACAGTTCCGACAGTGATTGTGGTATTTACAGAAAGCATTAAAGTTTCTTTTGTTTTAATTGGCTCAACATCCTGTTTTTGTTCTGTTCCCAAAACTTCTTTGAAAAGTTCTGATTTTATTTTTAATTTGTAAGTTATTTCAGGAAGGACGCCTTTTTTTGAGACAATGCTTCCAATTAGTGCGTCGGTTTTTGCAATTGACGGGTCTAAAGAAGTTTCAATTGAGATGCTTGCTCCTGGAAGAATTTCTTTTACTGATTCATTTCCCTTGTGCAATGAAAGAATTTTTGCAGAAAGTGTTTGATATTCTGTTTGATTTTGTTTTTTTATGCTTAATCCAGGTTTGATTTCTATTTCGTCGCCTACTTTTAATTTTCCTTTTTTTAAAATTCCGCCGAGGACACTTCCTTTTAGATTTTTTATTTCTGTTCCTGGTTTGTTTATATCAAAACTTCGCGCAACAATAAAAATCGGCTTAGATTTTTCGTCACGTTTTGGAATTTCCAGTTTGCAGATTTTTTCAAGGAGTTTGTTTATGTTGACATTTTGCTGAGCAGAAATTGGGATTATCGGCGAATTTTCTGCTATTGTTCCTTTTACAAAATTTTTTATTTTTTTGTAATTTTCAAGTGCCTGTTCTTTTGAAACCAAATCAATTTTGTTTTGAACTATAATTATATTTTTTATTTTTTTTGCCTGAAGTGCCATGAAATGTTCCCGTGTTTGAGGTTTGATTCCTTCATTTGCAGCGACGACAAGAATTGCAGCGTCCATTGTTGCAGCGCCTGAGAGCATTGTCGCCATTAGCATTTCGTGTCCTGGTGCGTCAATAAAAGAAACATATCTTTCTGGTTTTCCTTTTCCTTCAGTATTAAAATTATTTTTATCTTTGCAAATTGTCATATCTGCATAACCGAGTTTTATTGTGATTCCACGTTTCAGTTCTTCAGAATGAGTGTCTGTGAATTTTCCAGTCAGCCGGCTAAGTAAAGTTGTTTTTCCGTGGTCAATATGTCCTACAAC
>CAYXDU010000080.1:0-2289 GCA_964463895.1 Candidatus Woesearchaeota archaeon
TTTTTGGGAAGGAATTGGAGAAACAGGAAGCGATTAGTAAGTGGTTTTGAATACAAATTTTTAAAAAGATTTGGTTGATAATTTTTTTATGGAATTTAAAGATTATTTTGAAGGAAGAAATATAGAAACAGCTTATTCTTTTCCAAAGGAATTAATTAATTCAAATAATACTTATCAGGATAAATATCCTCCTGCGGAATTAGAAAAATCTTCTTTAATTACTTTTTTAAGAGAATTTTTTTCTTTAAAATAAATAATACAAAATCGTAGGAATCAGCAGCGCGCCCATCATGTTTGTTCTCCGGACTTTTAGTGAAATGCAGTAAAGCCCTGTGAGTGTTGAGGCAATTAGGATGATTAAGCCGGCGAATTTTGAAATTATTAAAGTCAGCACTGCAATGAAAATCAGAGTTGCAATTGAAAGTTTTGTGTAATTTATTTTTTGGATGTTTTGTGTGAAAATTTTTGCAAGGAATTTTGCAAGATAAAAAGAAATTAGTCCTGAAATTAAAATTATAATCATAATCAATAATGTTGTCTTGAAATCAATTGTTCCGAGAAGTTCCTGAACTGCAAGAGCTGAGCCGGTTCTTGTTCTGGAAATTAAATAAAGTGTGATGAAAGAAAATCCCATTACTAAAGTATTTGTTGCACCGAGGAGAATCAAGAAACTTTTTTTGTCTGAAATTGTTTTTGAATGCGGATTTGAAATTGTGTGTCCGAGGATTGATGCTTGTCCTGCACCCAAGCCCGGAAGAATTGTGCAAATTGGCGAGGCAATTAATGCGCCTAATAACGGGCGAAAAAGTTTTGCTTTTGGTTTTTGAATTTTTTGAGGAGGAATTTTCGTTTTGTTTTTTATGCTTAAAATTAAATTGCTTGCTCCGAAAAGTCCTGTCAGCAAAGGGAGGAAAGGCTGGTTTATTTTTCCATCCAGAGCATTTAACACTATTAATCCCAGAATTCCTGAGATTATTATAACGAGAATTGCATTTATTTTTTTCTTTTCCAGAAAAATTAAAATTAATAGAACAGCGATTAGGATAAAGGGCATAAATTTTGAAATGATTCCATAGAAATTTTTTATGAAAATCCCAAATGGAACAGAGATTAAAATTAAAATAAAAATTGCTGCAATGCTTCCGTAAAGAGTCAGGATTATTGCCTGATAACCATGTCCGTCTTTTAAGAGTTCGTGTCCTGGTAAAACAGAAAGTTCTGTATCTGTATCCGGACAGCCGAGAATTATTGAAGGGATGAAATCTATGAAAGTATGGGTTATTGACATTGAAACAATAAAAGTTACAAGATAAATTGGATTTAAATTAAAAAACAGCGACGCTGTGAGTGAGACAATAACTATTGCAATAAGGTTTATATGCAAGCCCGGAATTAAACCAGTTATAGTTCCGAGTAGAATTCCTATTAAAATGAAGAGGATTATTTCTATGAGCATGGATTGAAACTTTTATAAATTATATAATGTTTATTGTTCTATGAAAGATAAATTTGAATTAATAAAAAGAAACACTATTGAAATTATTGGAGAGGATGAACTAAAGAAAATTTTGAATTCAAAGAGGAAGCCTGTTGTTTATTGCGGTTATGAAACTTCCGGCGAGATTCATTTGGGGCATTTAGTTTCCATGACGAAACTTTTGGATTTGCAAAAAGCAGGATTTAAGGTTAAGGTTTTGTTTGCTGATTGGCATACTTATTTGAATCAAAAAGGCGATTGGAAATTTATTGAAGGACAATTGAAAAAATGGGAAAAAGGTTTTCGGGCTTCTGGTTTGGATAAAGTTGAATTTGTTAAAGGTTCGAAAATGCAGAGAAATTTGGATTATATAGATGATGTTTTCACTCTTGCTACAAAAAATACTCTGAATCGCGGATTGAGAAGCATGCAAACTGTTGCGCGGGATATTGAGAATGCGAAAATTTCCCAGGTTATTTATCCGTTGATGCAAATTGTTGATTTTAAATATTTGAAAGTTGATTGCGCTCTTGGAGGAATTGAACAAAGAAAAATTCATATGTTGGCTTTGGAAAGTTTACCAGAGATTGGATATAAAAAACCAATTTTGATTCATCATGAATTAATTCCAAGTTTGCAAGGTTCTAAAAAAGGAAAAATGTCTTCAAGTGATAAATCAAGTTTGATTTCAATTAATGATTCAGATAAAGAAATTCAAAACAAAATTCTGAAAGAACATTGACCCGGGGAGTTTATGGATAAACCTATTTTAGGAATTTGGAAGTTGATTTTTTTTACTAGATTTTATAAAT
>CAYXDU010000081.1:0-2282 GCA_964463895.1 Candidatus Woesearchaeota archaeon
TCCCCAATAATCAGCTATAAAGAAATTCCACGAAGATATTTAACAAATTCAAAAATGAATTTTGATTTTAATGTGGAAGATAAAAAAATTGAGAAATTTGATGAAGTTGATTTTAATATCTTGAAAATGTTATCAAAAAATTCTAGAATTCTATTAATTGAAATTGCTTCAAAATTAAAATTAGATAACATGACTATTTTTCACAGAATAAAAAAATTAGAAGAGAAAAAAATAATTTTGGGGTATAAAGTTGATTTAGATGTTGGAAGATTAGGAAAAGATTTTTACACAGTTGAAATTGATTTGAATGGTTTTTCTAAAATTGAGGAATTAAAAAATGAAATTTATTCTTTACCGGAATTAACTGCACGTTCTGCTTCTATTGGTGGAAATGATTTAGAGTTTGATTTGGAATTGGAAAATTCCCAAGAGTATTATAAAATAATTGAGAATCTTAAAAGTAAATTTCCTGAAATTCGTGAGATTAGATATTTCCGGGTTATTGAAAATTATAAATTAATTGGAATGCCGGAAGAATAAATTAGAAAAGTATTTATATTTCATCTGCATTTATTTTATATGAGACTTTATCTTGTAATTAATCCAAGCAAAATTGAGACAAAGATGGAAAACCTTGTTTATTATTTAAGGGATAAAAACAAATCCCATGTTTTTTCTTTAGATGATGAAGAATTGCAAAAGATGTCTGTTGATAAAAATCATAGACTCTCTTCTTTGATGAGATGGACCAGAAAAGTTGAAGTTATGGGCTATGGAAAACCCGAATATATGAAAGAAATTGTTTCAAAGATTATCCATTGCCCAAAAAATATTGTCATAAATTATGGGTTGTGTTTCTGATAAATAAGATTTAAAAACAATTCATCCCTTAATATAAAATGCCCGAAACAAAAGAAGAAATTATCAAAAAAAAGAATAGAACTCAAAGAGCTAAAGAAAAGGCAAAGCGACATGCAAAAGAATTTCGTGATGAATTTAATAAAACAATAAAGACAGCGTTTATTGCAGCGTTTGGTTTTTTGATTGCACTTGTCTGGAGAGATTTAATTACTGAATATGTTAATAAAATATCTGAATCAAGTCCTGTTTCAGGAAAATTAATTAGTGCTTTAATAATTACTTTGATTTGTGTTTTAGGAATTATGATTTTGACAAAATTGTTGAGTAAGAAAGATGGTGAGAAGAAATAAATTTAAAAACACTTTCTGACTTTTCTAACAATGAAAGAAGTGAAAAGTAAATTCCGAAAAGCAATCTTCGCTGTTGCTTATAATTTTGACAAAAAAGGAAATCCAGAATATATAATTCTAAAAAGAAAAAAACATTGGAAGGGCTGGGAATTTACAAAAGGCAAGATTGAGAGATTTGAATTGCGTAGGAAAACTGCCCGACGGGAAGTTGAAGAGGAAACAGGTTTGAAAGTTTTGAAGATTAAAAGATTAAAAATTGATGGATTTTACAAATATAAAAAAGAATTAAAAGACAGGCCTGGAGTTATTGGGCAGACATATCATTTGTTTGCTGTGAAAGTCGATAAAGAAAATGGAAAAATAAAAGTTGATGGCAAAGAGCATGAATATGGAAAATGGGTTGGCTTTGAAGAAGCTTATAAAAAATTGACATGGGCTGACCAAAGAAAATGCTTGAAAATTGTTAATGACTGGTTGAATAGGAAGAGATAAAAATCTAATCTCTCCACCAAAATCTATCTAAGTTACAATTAATTCCATCCAATAACCAATTTTTATTATAGTATTCTCCATCTGAAGGAAAAGAACTAGAATAAAAACCTCCTCCAAAAGAATCGGGTGCTCCTGCGTTTTCAGAACGCTGGGTTATGCTCCAGTTTCCCCTTACATATGCTTCAGGGGGTTGTTTGGTTGTACTCTCCACTTCAACTGAACTAAATTCCCAATAAAAATCACCATTTTCATCCCACTGGTTTTTGCAAACCTCTGTAGCTCCTTCAAAAGTAGATTGAGGTGCTACCAATTGTAACATGCCTTCATAATCTTTCAGTTTAGACATTCTAGCCCAATCATAGTAATTATTAACTATGTGCTCCCTAATTTGGGCTTCTTTCTGTTCCTCAGAAATAAAAGGCTGTTCATCTTTTTCACAAGCCATAATCAAAGAAAACAAGACACCAAAACCCAAACTTTTACCATAACTTAAAAGATTTCTTAAAGCCATGTTTATAAAAAAAAAGAGCGATATATAAAGATTTATATTCTTAAAAAAGAATATAAGATTATGAAATT
>CAYXDU010000082.1:0-2263 GCA_964463895.1 Candidatus Woesearchaeota archaeon
TAAAGAAGCAATTCCTAAGATTATTACTATTTCTGAAAAACTGAAAAAGATAACTGCAATTGAGGATTTTAAATTTCTATATCTTACAAAAACAACTATTGATGCTGCGATTAAAGCTGCGAGTCCTGCAAGCAAAATGAATCTTACAAAATCTTTTCCAAGTGTCGGAGAGATTGTATCAATTTTTGCAATCTCAAGTTGATAAGGCAAACTTCCTGTAATTAAAATTGTCTGAAGTTTTTTCATGCTTTCTTCTGCAGCATCATAAGCTTCTTCTTCAGTAGTGCCGGCGCCTGAACCTGAAATTGCAATCTGAGTTGCTACTTGTCCTTTAAGTCCCTCGCTGATTAACAAACTATCAACAAGGACATCATCCAAATAAAGTTCCAGAGGTTGTGATAAATATTGAGGATTTGAAGCATTAACTTCCAAATCGTTTGTTATGTCTGCATGTCTTTTTGCAGCTGCTTCACTTAAATAAATTGTAAATTTGAAATTGCAAAAATAATTTCCAGAATTATCTTGCTGACATATTTCAATTCCTGCGCATGTTGCGTCGTTTCTGCAAACAGATGATATGTCTTTATCGCCTCCGACAAAAACAGTTTCGTTTCCAATTTTTGCCTCAAACTTTCCCTGAGATTCAATTATTTCTTCCAAATCCTTTGGTGTTGCTCCTGCAATTTCTATGAGCATAAAATTATTTCCAGACAAATCTGATACAGGACTAACTTTAACTTCAGAAAGTCCATAAACATTTAATCTATTCCTGGTTATTTCAATTAAATTGTCCAAATCCTCATTAGTCAAATCATAATCCTTTGCTGTAATTAAAGCTCGCGCTCCACCTGACAAATCAAGTCCTGCCTTCAAAGAAGTTTTTGGGATTTCTGAAACAGTTATATCAAATGCCTCGTCGGAGAAATAAACAATTTCCAAATGTTTTGTTGTGATTATAATTTTTTTTGCTTCTGTTATTGGAAAATTTTCTGAGATATAATTTGCATAATCTTCAATTGAATTTATTGGATTACCATCGATAGATGTTATTATTTGTCCTTGCCTAAATCCATTTTCAAAAGCAGAAGAATTTTGAGTTACTGAAGTTATTAAAACCCCTTTTTGAAAAAATGCAATTCCGCTGGAAGTTATAAAAATTGACAGCAAGGACAGAAAAACCAAAATTATAAGCAACCAAATTCTGAAACCAAGTTTTTTCATTTTATCTTCCTTTTTTTATTGCATACCATTTAATTATTGAAACATTTGTTATCCATGTGTTTAAAATATCAAATACCAAACCAATTACAAGAATTGTGAAAATTTGTGTAAGTGTTTCAGAAAATGCACTTACAACAAGAAGGGCAATTCCCATTGCAAACAGCGACGTCAAAGTCATTGTTATTCCTGTTTTGAATGCTCCAAAGATTCTTTTGTTTAATGAACCTTCCTGAGTTTTTAGAATTCTATTTGTAAGAAGAATGTCTGTATCAACTGAATAACCAATAAGCATAACTAATGCAATAATTCCTGCACCAGACATTTTTATTCCGAGTATGTTTACTAAAGTTAAAGTCATAATGATATCTGCAAAAGCGGAAATTATCACTGCAGTAGAAGGGACAAGAGTTCGGAAAAGAATGAAAACAACAATTGCCATAAAAATAAATGCAATTAAAATTCCAAGAAGAAGTTGGTTGTAAAAACTTTCTCCAAATGACGAGCCAGTTGAAATTATGTCAGCGTTAGTTCCAGAAATTAATTCATATCCTAAATAATCTTCTAAAATTTGTTTTGTTGTTTCAGCGTCGGTAGTTGTTTCAATTGTTATTGCTTTTTGTTCTCGTGTTATTAAATCTGAAATTTCTCTTGTTGTTAATTCTTCTAATTTATCTCCTAATGCTGTTTCCAAATCTTCTGGATTTATTTGATTATAAATTGTTATTGAAGTTCCTCCCTGAAGGGAGATATCTTTTTTTATAAAAGAACCATTTTGTGAATAAAAAATTCCAAGATAAACAAAAGAAAATAAAAGTAAAATTACAGGAATTATTAATAATTTTTTGTAGTTTTTATCATGCCAGTTTTTTTTTATTTGATTTTCTTCTTCCATTTTGTTTTTTCAAATGCGCCGGCCGGGAGTCGAACCCGGGTCATCTGGTCTCTTCATTCCTTTGAAAAAATTGGAAGCCAGATATACTAACCACTATACTACCAACGCTTAATTATGAAAGATAATTTTGAGTTTTAAAGGTTTTTGTTT
>CAYXDU010000083.1:0-2256 GCA_964463895.1 Candidatus Woesearchaeota archaeon
ATTGGAGCAAGAGCTTTGCTTGGTTTGTTTTTTTGTTTTTGCATTGTTCCTTCTGAGGGTTTTTCATAATCTGATTTTATTTTTTTTAGTGCTTTGATTAATCCGTTAGGATAACGTGTGAATTTTACTGCTGTGGCATCTGCAGAATATTCGTGTTTTCTTGAAATTGAAAGCTGGACAAAATAAACAACTATTGGTGCGAGAATTGCTAATGCGATTCCGATTATAAGGAAAATTATTTGTGCTTTATTATTATCTCCTCCGCCTCTTGAACCAGATGAAAACCATAAACTTCTTAGGAAAATTTCAGAGATTATTGCAATCATTCCGACCATTACAGCGACTATAGTCATGTAACGCATATCATAATTTCCAATGTGCCCGAGTTCATGTGCAAGAACCCCTTCAAGTTCTCGTTTCTCAAGTTTTTCTAAAGCGCCTTCTGTGACACAGACCACTGCATTTTTTGGATTTCTTCCAGAAGCAAAAGCATTAATTTGTTTTGACGGCATGACATAAAGTTTTGGCATTGGAAGTCCTGATGCAATTGTTAATCCTTCAACCAAATCATAATACATTTTATGTTCTGAACGCGAGGCATGTTTTGCTTTTACTGACGCTATTGCAATTTTATCTGAATTGTAAAAACTTATAACAACATAAAGAATTGAAATTATTATTGCGAGAATCATTATTATGAAAAAGTAATCTGGTGAAAATGCCATTGAAATTACATAACCTAAAATAATGAAAATTATGAATATAAAAAAAATCATGAAAAATGATTTTCGTTTGTTTCGTGCGATTTGGTCCCTGAAATCAATTCTGTTCATGAGGGATTTAGGGAAAGAGAGTTTTTAAGATTTTTTTTAGAATGGAAATAAGTCCCGCCTACCCTCCCTCGGGGCTTTGCCAAAATGCGCTCACTCCGTGTCGCGGATTTATAGGATAAGGTGATAATTATTTAAATGAAAAAGTCTGGATTGAAATATGCAGGATAAAATAACTATTGAGAAAATTGAAAAATATTTTGATTTGACATCGCGGGCTTTGAAAGAAGTTAAGAAAAATGTAATTAAAGGCAAGGAAAAATATGCAAAGGAAATAATTGACATGGTTGAGAATTATGTTTCAGATGCAAGGCATTTTTTTGAGAAAAAGGATTTTGTGAATTGTTTTGCTGCATTGAATTATGCGCATGGTTGGATTGATGCTGGAGTTCGATTAGATGTTTTTGATGTTAAGGATGATGGGTTGTTTACTGTTAAGTGAAATTAATTTATTCCGTGATTTTTATGGTCTTTTGAAAATTCTTTTATGAAGCTAATTGCTGAATTTAATTCAGAGAAAAATCTTTTTGAAATTCCTATAAAAATTGGATCTGGGTTTGGTCTTTCATCAACGTAAATTATAATTGCCCCATTACAAAGTCCCATTGTTGCTTCAATTGCTAATGCCAAACAAAGTTCTTTGTCTTTTGGTTGATAAGCTAAAATTATATCGCAGTTTTTTGTTGCTTCTAAATCATCGTAAGAATATTGTGCCTGATATTGTTGTCTTGAATCAGTTATGGGATTATAGATTTCATAATTTTCTTTTAATTCTTCAATTACTTTTTCTCTCCAATTAGTTAAAGGTCCTGCAAGATAAATTTTCATAAAATTATTTAGAATTCTTCATTAATAAATTTATCACCTCTTTTCCAAAAATATAAAAACATCTTCTTCTTAAAAAATATAAGATGAGATTAGCAATAATTGGAATACAAGGGAGTGGGAAAGGAACTCAGGCAAAACTTATTGCAAAAAAATTTAAACTCAAGAGAATTTCTGTTGGAAAAATACTAAGAAAAGAAATAAAAACCAAATCAAGAGAAGGAAAAATTTTGGCAAAATATATTAACAAGGGAAAAATGGCTCCAAACAAAATTGTTAATAAATTAATTCTAAAAAACACTCCAAAAGATAATTTTATAATTGACGGATTTCCAAGAGATCCGAAGCAGTTGAAAGTGGCAGACAAAGTCCATCTGGAAAAAGTTATATTGCTCACTCTTCCAAAAAAAGAAGTATACAAAAGAATAGGTAAAAGAAGAAAATTAGAAAACAGAGTCGATGATGAAGAAGAAGCTTTGGAAATTCGTTTAAAATTGTTTTACAAATACTCTCCAAAAATTATTAAACATTTTAAAAATAGATTAATAAAAATAAATGGAAATCAAACAGTAAAAAAAGTTTTTTCAGATATTGAAAAGGC
>CAYXDU010000084.1:0-2253 GCA_964463895.1 Candidatus Woesearchaeota archaeon
GTGCAACACAATGATTAACACCTGCCAAAGGTTTTTTCAATTTAACAGAAAGTTCTTTTGCAAATTTCATTCCTTCAAGCAAGCACGGAGCTAAACCCGGACCTTGTGAAAAAGCAATTACATCAATTTTATCCTCGGAAATTTTCGCTTCTTCCAAAGCGCGCAAATAAATTTCATCTTTAACAGCAACATGATGTTTTGCAACTTCAATCGGAATCATGCCCCCTTCACCATCAGCAGTTGAAAAAGAATCTTTAATATTTGCAATTACTTTTCCATTCTTAACAACACCAATTCCAAAAGTATGCGCGGTTGATTCTATTCCAAGAGTTATTGTCATTTTTTATATTTTTCAATATAACTTTTAATTTCCTCTGAATTCAAATAACCTCGTGATTTTCTTTTAAGATTTTTCTCCTTACTACTCATTTTTTCAATTTTAAGTATAACACTTAAAAGACCTTTACCGTAACCTTTTTTTACAACAAGAATATCCACAACCCTCTCAAAATTTCTTTCTCCATTTTTTGTAAATAACAAATTAATTCCAAATTCAATTTTTCCAAAGAGATTCTTATTTGCAATTATATCTAAGTGTGCAAGTTCATGAGCTAAGACAGCTTTTATCCCTTGTTTAGAAAATTTGCTCATTTTTTTATCATTTACCCAAATAGATTTAAAAATGTAAAAATCCGCAACCATTGCAACAGCATTTCTACACAGATAAAAAAACTTGAAGACAAAAATTTTCTTTCTCTTCAACTTTGGAAAACTCTTTTCAATTAATTTATCAACAATCTTTCTGTAATCTTTCCTTTTCATAAATTCCAAAGACAATTTCAATATTTAAAATTAATCAATTCTCCAAATAAATCACATCTTCTTTTGGAACTAAAAAATGCGCCCATCCTCCATCAAGAATACTATTCATTTTAACATAAACATATTCTTTATCTCTCGGGGTTGGATAATCATGATTCTCAGAAAAACCTCCAATTAATTTTACCAAATAAGAATTATCAGAAATTTGTTTAACCTCTTCTTTATTTACAATACAAGAACCATAAGAATATCCAATATAAACAGAATCAAATTCAATAAAAAAATTTGAGAAAAACTCTCCCGCAACATTGCATTTCAAATATGCCTGTTTATTAGATTCCATATTCTATTAAATTTCCCACAATTTATAAAAATTTGTATTCAAAAACAAAATAAAAATAAAAATTCAAAGGCTTATCTTCTCTTCTTTTTCTTAGCTGCTTTTTTCTTAGTTTTTTTCTTTACAGCTTTCTTCTTTGCCTTTTTCTTTTTTTTACCGCCACGAGCCATTAAAGCTTCGCAGACATTTCCCTTACCATCCACATAGTAAAGGTGTCCAGGCTTTCTCTTAACAACATTCTTAACAAGAACTTTTCCCATTTCATTTACCTCCTTTTAGTTATCTTTGAAGAGCATACTCTTCGATGAAACAAATTTTAAAAAGTATTTAAACCTTTTGTCCGACGATATTTTTTACTTTTGGGAGATAAAATTTATTCAAAGGAATTTCCAATAATTTAAAATAAGATTTTACCGACGGAGAAATTGAGATTTTCCAGGGTTTGATAATCTTTTTATCAAGAATTTTATTGTCTTTATCTAACCAAACTGCCAAAAAAGGAAAAAACATAAAACAGGAATGTATTTTCAAATTCGTTTTTTTTCTAAATCCAAATAAAAGTGCTTTAGCATTTTCCCGACGACGAAACATCAAACCTCTGACTTTTCCAATTTCAGAAACTTTTTTCACCAAAGGAATTTCTATTTTTCTAGAACCATTTTTTAATTCCAAATTTTTCACCTTCTTTTTTATCTTTAATATTTTTCTTATAAAATTTCTCATTCTCAACTTTCTTCGCCATATATGTCTTATACATCAATCCAACATTCTTCTCAGTAACATGGTCATGATGTCTAAATCCTCCGCCAAATGCCTGAGGAATATGCATTAACTCATGAATAATTGTTTTTATTTTTTCTTCTTCAGATTGTTTTTCAAATTTTTCCAAAAACTCAAGAGCATAATAAGCTTGAACTCCGATTGCTTTTTGCATTAACTTCCCGATTGTATGGCAACGCGCAATAGTTCCACGCGAAGAACTCCCAAAACCTCTGAAACATTTTACTCTTGTCATATCAATATGAAGAAACAATAATTTCGCAATCTCCTCTGCAATTTCCTGCAAATCTGGTGCATATTCATATTTCATT
>CAYXDU010000085.1:0-2177 GCA_964463895.1 Candidatus Woesearchaeota archaeon
GAAAAATGTACCTCCTTTCTTTTTAGAAGTTATATAATAAATTACCATCTCAAAAGTTCTTTCCGGTTTTGGTCGAAGAGATAAGGCTCATTCCCAATCGTTTCTGAATAAACAGGGTATCTTCCTTTTCTCTCAATTGCAACATCCCTTTTGTTTTTGTTTCGTTTTGTAATTAAACTATGGGAAAAAGAAACTCCTAATTGAGTTCCGCTTGGAAGCTTCCAAACAATTGAGGGAATTTTATACTTCTTTGCCCAGGGATAAACCTCTTCTCCAGTGTAACAACTTTCTTTAATTAAAGAAAGAGTTATTGATTTGTCTCCGGAACCAGCGTCCTGAATTATCTCCAAAGGAAGTGGTCTTTTTATAAAATCACCTTCTTCAGAAACAAGCAGGTAATTCTCGCTAAGGAACTTTTTTGCATATTCACTTTTTGAATACAAAGGAATTTCCTGCGGAAAAAGTTCAATTGCTTCTTTCTTTTTCCAATTCAGTTTTATTGGCTTTAATTTAGCATCGGAAAACTCTGATTTGTACATGCAAATGAAAAGAAGTGCTAAAGAAACCCAGAAAACAACCCATAATCCAATGAGCTTTTTTTCTTTTTTTGAATTTGAATTTTGTGTTTTCATAATCGTGAATTTAAAATTAGAAAAACAGTCCTGCTTTAATATTAAAACCGCCTAAATTGACGTCGTAACCAGAAGGGACAACCTCTGACAATGCAACTTCCCAAAAGAAATGTTTTATTTTCATTCCTGCTGAAATCTGCAATTTCAGTGCGCCAATTGTTTCTTCATCTTCCATATAAGTTCCACCCAGTTTTCCAGAAGCAGATTCATTTATTGCTGCATAACCCAAACCTCCTCCGACATAAAAGAAAGCTTTTCTTGTAGAGTTTCCTGCAAAATATCCAGACAAAAGTGCAGAGAAAATTATCATTTCTGATTTTGCATCTTTTACATCGCCTGCTGTATAAGGCTCTCCTGTGTTTCCAGAAAGATCTAAAGAAGTTTCAATTCCAAAATACTTCCAATAATTAGCAAAAGCAATACTTATTGAAGGAAAAACTTTATAAATTTCCTGAACATTTTCATCAAAAGGAATTAACAATCCAAAATTTACCTGAAAAGAAAATCCCGGAGTTTCAGGTTCTTTTATTTTTGGCTGTGAAATTTTTTCGTCTTGAGAAGAAACAGTTTGTGTTTGCGTCACAGGTGTTGTAACTTGCTCTGGTTTTGAAATAGTTTCCTCAAGAATAAAAGTTTCTCTATAATCATCTTCATAAATTATTGCCGCAATATTTTGCGTTGATTCATACCGCATAGGTCCATTGAGATTTTCAGATAATTTATATCCAACAATATTATCTTTTATATCAACAACCTTGGCATTTATTTGATTCCCATTTCTAAGGATTATTAAATCCTGAGAAAAGATATTCACAAAAATTGTGAACAAAGCAATAAGAAAAATTATTTTTTTCATAATTGTAGATTTAGAATTACTCTTCTGTTTGAAATGCTTTTTGAGCACTGTAGTTAATTCCGGCTTCGTTTATAGCATAAGCACGGACGTAATAGTAAGTATCGGATTTCAAATCAGTAATAGTATAATTAAAATAATCATCTCCAGAACCTACGCGAGCAAAATTGCCATCTATATCTGGTTCAGGATTAATACTCCAACAGACACCTTTTGAACTAATTGTTCCTCCGAAATTTGCAATCCCTACTTTTATTAAAGCAGAATTTGAAGTTATCCCTTCTATAGCCATTATTGAAACTCCTGGCAGGGGAATGTATAAATCACTTGTGGAAAAACTTATTTGGTTTCCATAAATTACATTTCCTGATTTATCTTTGATAAATGCCTTTACATAATATTTTGTAGAAGGTATTAAATTTTCAAGTCCAGCGAAAAATTCTCCCTGAAAATCATCTTTAATAAGAATTTGGGTTGAATAATCGTCTATAGTTGGGCTTGAAAATTTACTCCAGCAAAAACCCTTAGAAATATTTGAGATTTCTTCAGTACCTTCAATCTGCCCGCAGGCCATTGCAAAATTATGGGAAATGTTTGAAATCCCTTTTGTTTTAACACTTACAAAAAGAATCTCTTCCTCAGATTCACATCCTGCTAAAATAAGCAGAATAAAACTAATTGAAATTAAAATT
>CAYXDU010000086.1:0-2123 GCA_964463895.1 Candidatus Woesearchaeota archaeon
GATTTATTATTTTTACATTTTCTGGAATTTCTTTTTCTGGAACTTCGTGGTGGTCTATTATGAAAACATCTTTTAATTGCGCGTTTTTTATGTGATTTAAACTTCCGGAAGCCAGGTCAATGAATAAAGTTATTTTGTCTTTTTGCAATTCATTAATTATTTCAGGAGTTAAGTTTTTTACAATTTTTAGAGAAAATTTTCTGTCTGATTTTTTGAGTGCCTGAATTATTATTGCTGCAGAAGTTATTCCGTCGGTGTCAAAGTGGCTTATGATTTGGATTTCCTGGTTTTTTGATTTTTCAAGGAATGTTTTTACTATCGGACGAATTTCATTTTGCAAAAAATTGTTTACCTCTTTCATTTATGACTCCTTTTAAGAAAGCAAGATTATTTCAAAGGAATTTTCAGATATTTTTTAACTTTCCTTAATTGAGAAAAAATTCTATCTTTTTCTCTTTTTGCTTTTTTATCCTGCTTATTTTTTTCGTAATGTTCTGAAACTTTTTTTAATTTTGCTTCAGTATTTTCCAATTCAGGGCTTTTGTATAAATTATTTTCTTTTAGGATTTTTGAAATCTTTTTTGAAAATTCTTTTGGATGAATTTTTTGCTTTCTTAATTTTTCTCCGATTTTTTCTGAAGTCAATCCTTTTTTAGCGAATTCAATAACTTTTTTTTCAAAATCCTTTTCTGAGATTTTTTTGGATTGTTTTTTTGGAGTTTCCTCTGGAGAAGCTTCTTCTTTAGAAGTTTTTTCTTCTGATTTTTTTGGCATCTAAATACCTCGTGACTTGGTTTTTTAAAGTTTGCTGTGAGTAAAATTATTTAAACCTGTTTTTGTTATTTTCATTATGGGTAAAATTATTGGTGTGGTTTCGCTTAAAGGAGGTGTTGGAAAGACGTCTTCTGTTGTGGCTTTGGGACATGCTTTGTCGCGGTTGGGCAAGAAAGTTTTGCTTATTGACGGGAATTTATCTGCTCCGAATCTTGGAATGCATTTGAATGTTTTTCCGACTGACAAAAGTTTGCAGGATGTTTTGAGGCGGAAAATTCATGCTCATCAGGCAATTGAGAATGTGGGAAATTTTGATGTTATTTTTTCTGATATGTTTAATGATTTTGAATTGGAAGTTTTGAGTTTGAAAAAACGGATAAAAAGTTTAAAAAATAAATATGATATGATTTTGATTGATTCTTCGCCGAAACTTGACGAGGAAACATTGGCTGTGATACTGGCTTCTGATGAGATTTTGGTTGTGACGAGTCCTGATTTGCCGACGCTGGGAACAACAATTAAAGCAGTTAAACTGGCAAGAAAGCGAGGAACTAATATTGGCGGTTTGATTTTGAATAAAGTTTATAATAAAAATTTTGAAATTCCTTTGGAAGATGTTGAAGAGACATTAGGTGTTCCGGTTTTGGCTGTTGTTCCGCATGATGTTAATTTTTTGAAAGCATTGTCAGAATTTCAACCTTTGACTCAGCATAAACCAAATTCAGAAGCAAGCGAGGAATTTATGAAACTTGCAGCTGCTTTGACTGGAGAAAAATACAAGAGGATTAAAGTTAGGAATTTTTTTCGATGGATGAATCCAAAAAAACATGATATTAATCGGATTGTTTATTATAGAGGTGTTTTTTTAGAATAGCCCGTCCAGGATTCGTGGTGAAAACATCTTTTCGAGATTTTCCCGTCGTCCGCCGAAGCTTCGTCGAACGAAACAAGTTCGAACCAATATAGCCCGTCCAGGATTCGAACCTGGGTCCCGGCCTCCAAGGGGCCGTATACTTGACCACTGTACTAACGGGCTTTAGAAATGATAACTTTTTTTTATTTTTAAAACTTGTTAATTTCTGTTTTCAATAAATTTATATATGGGTAATTCTTTTGTTTTGTATGGCTGAAAAACAAATAGGAGTTGTTTCTAATTATTTTGAACATGTGAAAGTAGCTTCAATTAAACTAGGAGCAGGTTTGAAAAAAGGAGATAAAATAAAGATTGTTGGTGGAGAAGTTGATTTTGAACAGCCTGTCAAGAGTATGCAAATTAATCGCGAGGATGTGGAAAAGGCAAAAAAAGGTGATGAAGTTGGTGTTAAAGTAAAAAAGAAAGTTAGAAAAGG
>CAYXDU010000087.1:0-2003 GCA_964463895.1 Candidatus Woesearchaeota archaeon
ATAACAGCACAGGCATATGATTATTTCATTGAAAAATCCGGATTAAAAAAACAAATTGATTCAATACTCAGTAAAATAAATTATGAAGATACACAGCAATTAAATGATTCAACAAAAGAAATTCGGAAATTAATTGAAAATTCAAAATTCCCAAAAGAAATGGAAGAGGAAATCTTGGAATCTTATGAACATCTTGGTGCAGCAAATTTGGATTTGGCAGAGGGCTCGGCTTTGGATATTTTAAATAATGCATCAGAGCCAGTTTTCGTCGCTGTAAGAAGTTCAGCAACAACAGAAGATTTAGCAGATGCAAGTTTTGCAGGACAGCAGGACACTTACTTAAACATAAAAGGAAATCCCAAATTAATCGACGCTGTGAGAAGATGCTTTGCTTCTTTGTTCACAGCAAGAGCAACTTATTACAGAATCAAAAAAGGATTCAAACACGAGCAGGCGCATTTAGCAGTCATAGTTCAAAAAATGGTTGACTCTTCAAAATCAGGAGTCATCTTTTCAAAAGACCCAACTTACAAAAGCGACAACATAATCATCGAGGCTGTCTGGGGCTTGGGCGAAGGAATTGTCTCAGGTGCAATAACTCCTGATAAATATGTTGTTTCAGATGAACTGAAAATTCTTGACAAAAAAATTTCTGAAAAAAAGATTGCATACACAAGAGATTCATCAGGAAAAAGATCCATAGTAAAACTTACAGAAGAAAAATCAAATCATCAGGTTTTGAAACCAGGCGAAATTATCAAACTTGCAGAATTTGCAAAAAAACTTGACGAGCATTATCAAAAACCACAGGATATAGAATTTGCAATTGAAAACGACGAGATTTACATTGTTCAAACCCGTCCTATAACTACAATGGGAAAAAGAATTTCTTCAGAAGATATTCAGGAAATAAAAGGCGAAGCAATTTTGCAGGGACTTGCTGCTTCACCAGGAATTGCCGTTGGTAAAGTTAAGATAATTAAGGACTTGGCTGACTTGCCAAAAATAAAAACTGGCGACATTTTAGTAACAGGAATGACAAATCCTGATATGGTTGTTTCAATGCAAAAATCAGCTGGCATAATCACAGACCAGGGAGGTTTAACAGCCCACGCAGCAATTGTTTCACGGGAAATGGGAATCCCCTGCATTGTCGGAACACAAAACGCAACAGAAAAATTAAAAGACAATGACTTAATTACTGTCGATGCTTACAATGGAAAAGTTTATCGTGGCGAAGTTGCAGAAGCAGAAAAAAAAGAAGTCCTTCCGGTAACAGCACAAACAAAAACAAAAGTAAAAGTTATTGTTGATTTGCCGACATTTGCTGAAAGAGCTTCAAAAACCGGTTTGAAAAAAATCGGTTTAACAAGAATTGAAGGAATTATTGCAGAATCAGGAAAGCACCCAAACTATTTCTTGAAACAAAATAAAATAAAAGATTATGAAGATATAATTTTCAAAGGTATTTCAGGAATTGCAAAATACTTTGATGAAATTTGGGTAAGAACATCAGACATTAGAAGCGATGAATTTGCAAATCTCGAGGGTGCGCCAAAAGAAAAAGAAGCAAATCCAATGTTGGGAATGCACGGAATCAGATTTAGTTTAGAACATCCTGAAATTCTTAAAGCAGAATTAAATGCTCTAAAACGTGTTTCACAACAAGGAAAAAAAATAGGACTTTTGTCCCCGCAAATAATTTCAGTAAAAGAAGTCCAGGGAATTAAAAAAATTCTAAAAGAAATAAATTTCCATGACGCAAAACTCGGAGTAATGGTTGAAACACCAGCAGCAGTTCAAATCATAAAAGAATTATGTGAGGAAAAAATTGATTTTATTTCTTTTGGAACAAATGATTTAACTCAATACATTCTTGCATTAGACAGAGGAAATGAAGCAGTCCAAAAACTTTATGATGAAATGCATCCTGCAATTTTAAAACAACTTGAATATGTAATTCGTGTTTGCAAAAGATACAATGTCGAAACAAGTATTTGCGG
>CAYXDU010000088.1:0-2000 GCA_964463895.1 Candidatus Woesearchaeota archaeon
GAAGAGTTTTTTCAATAAAAGATATTTTAACAGATTCTTTAGGAAGTTTAAGTGCGATACTGATTAATTCAAAAATCAACAAATAAATTACTTAATTGAATTCCAAACTAAATTTATACTTTTTCTATAAGTTTTTGCGACATCTTCATCAATAATCCTTATAATTATTAAAGGTTCAGCCCAAATTCCAATTCCGACTTTATTTCCATAAACCCAATAACCAACGCATCCAAGATTTTCTTCAGGTAGTTTTTTCAAAGAATATCCACTCCCCTTTAGAGGTTCAACTTCTTCAGAATAAAGCATTTTTGTTTTTATTTTCAATCTCTTTTTTTCATTCAAAAATCTCTCTAAATTAAAATCGGGGATTTTATTCAAAATGTAATCTTTACTAACCCCATTAAAAATCAAAATCTCTCCTTTAGCGTTTAACATTTCATTCATGATTTTCTTCAAACCTTCAGAACCTTCAAAAATTTCTATTAATGGTTTTTTAAATTTATTTTCATACAATTCATTCAGTTTAGGCATAACTGAAAGAAGATTCATTTCCTTTTCTCTCAAAATCTCAATCAACTTCTCCGGAGAAACTGGCTTAAACAATTTCTTTTTATCCTTAATCAAAGATGTAACCAGACCTTTTTCAGAAAGAGTTTTAATTATATCATAAATATTTGGTCTTGAAATCTTAGAATGATTTGCAATTTCATAAATAGTTCCCTCTCCAAGTTTCAAAAGAATCAGATAAATTTCAGATTCATTTTTGCTCAATCCAAGATTATTCAAAATATCCTTTTCCATAATTTTAAATCTCTTAAAGATTATTTAAACTTTTCGTATATTTTTATACAAATTAATTTTATAAGCTATTAAAAACATACAGGGATAACAAAATTAAACAAAATAGAAAATGAAAAATGGTAATTGAAACACTTGTAGTAACATCAATTGTAGAAAGAAACATTTTAGAATCTTTCTTTGAAGAAGACGAAAAAACAAAAGTAGGAGGAAGAGGGAGAACAAAAACAAAATCAGCGATTAGGGATATAGAAAAAAATCTAGAATCTAAAGAATATAAGTCGCAATTACTTGAAAAAATTAAAAATCAATTAGATAATTTAAAACAAGAAGAAAGAGAGTTAAATTACTTAAATAATTTAAACTACTTTCTTGGAGAAGAATTCCAAGTATTCAAAAAAATTAAAAAAGGAAATATTGCATTAGCATTCCCCCTATTTTCATCTTATTCTGAAAAGATAAAAAAGAAATTTACTATTAACAGAACAGAGGGGGCATTTATTGCTATAAAATTTGATTATAAACCTAATTTAAAAGATAAGAAAATGGAAAAAGGTTCTGGAATTATAAAATTCACCACACGTGAACCATCGTGCGAAGAAGAAATAAGCCCCTATCATAGACCAGAAATTTATTTTAAAGAACAAACAGATTCCGACTATAAGCAAACCATAAAATATAGTCCATATTCTTCAGCAGGATGTTTAAGTTGGTTTATTGAACCTTTTCTAAAAAATAATTGGAAAACAGAAATACATAATGTTTATGGAGAAGATATAATCAACAAGAAAGAAACATTTGGAGATAATTTTATGAAAGTGCATAAATTTGATCCAACAAGATTAGGGATATTTCTTTATAGAAAATATCTCCCTGAAAAAGAATTTTGGAAAGGTACTGAACGAACAGAGTGGATAGAAGAAAAAGATCCATTGCTTTATCAAATCCCAAAAACTCATTTGTTTGCAAATAAAATTGCCATGGAAGAATTGAATGGGATATAACAAATTTTCATAGGGACGGAGAAAAAACCATGATACTGCAGTTAAGCAATGACTCTTCTAGAAGTCATAATTCAACATATGGAATAAGACCTGCAATCAGATTGCAATAATCAACAAATCCTAATAAACTCTCGGAACATTACCCCCTTTCTTCCTCGGCAGAATATGAAAATGAACATGTTTAACTAATTGCCCTGC
>CAYXDU010000089.1:0-1914 GCA_964463895.1 Candidatus Woesearchaeota archaeon
TTAGTGGAATGTTAACAATTTCTGTCTGTCTGAAAAGAAACAGAGAAATACAGAATCTGGCCTATGTCTGGCTTACATTATTTTTTTAGAAATTTCAGAAATAGAATTCATAGAATCTCTTAATTTTTTATTCTCAGTTTCTGTTTGTTCCAACCTCTTTACTAGTTTTTCAATACCCAACTTTTCTCTTGAAGGAATTTTTTCTTTCTCATCAAATTTCAAATCTACCCCATTTCCATAAAAATCTTCACACCATTTATAGGGAATTTCTATTAAATTAATCATCAGTTGCTGAAAAGTTTCATCTGTACCACACCAAACAGATTTTGTTATTTTAGAACGATTTTCCATTGTATTGTTATCTATCAAAGTAGCCCAATATCCTTTATGATCATACTTACTACTCATACACACATAAGATATTTCAATTTTATTTTTTTCCATAAAAAATTAATTTATTGGTACTTTTTAAGAATTTATATTATAGAAAACAACTTTGGATATGGGGCTCCTCGGGTGGCTCGTCCTTTGATTTTGATTTTTCAAATTTACTTTCAGGATATTATAAAATCAAAAAACTCGATCGAACCTACAAAATAATTTTTGAATTTAGTTAAGATGTCCCGCGCAGTTTTCAACTGCGATAAAATGGGGCTCCCGGGAATCGAACCCGGCCACCATGATCTTCAGTTTCACATCGCCAGAATCTTTTACAACTCAAAACGAACATGTGCTCTCCCACTGAGCTAGAGCCCCGAAATTGTCAGTGGAATAGAACCAAGGCGTTCCGAAAAAGTAAATATTATTTGTTTTTTAAAACTATTGGAGATAAATTTTTGCTCTGTTTTCTTTATATTTATTAGAAAAACCGATTCCATTCAGCCATTTTTCTATATTCTTTTTTCCATACAAAGGAACCCTATATGCAGGAAGTTTGCTTGTTTTTGAAATTGACTTCCTTATATTTGCAACCCTAAAATTTTTTGATAACAAAATTTGTCTTAATTGTTCTGCTAATTTCAAACTAGTTGTTGTAATCTCCATAGTAGGATATTTTTCAATTCCAGGTTTTTTAGAAACGAAAATAGTTCCATCAGAATCCATAATTCCCCGAATTGTATATTTTGCTAAGTCCCAATTATTAAAGATAATTTGGGGAATAAATACTTTTTCACATTTTCCTTTTCCATGAGGCAAACCCAAAGCATCAATTAGAAAATTACAAATCTCTTTTGAATCAAAAACCAATCTTAATCCTCTTTCACGAAATTTTATTTTTGTTTTTTTATTCCATTCTTTTAAAATCAACTTCTGAAGATTATCGAACATTTCTTTGTCTGTAATAGGATTGCCAACAAACCCTATTTGGTATTTTCTATTTTTTCTATAAATATAACCGTCTCCGAGATAAACACCAATAATCTCTGCCAACTCTTTTGATAATCGCATTTTAATTAAACATAATTTAAGTAAATAAATTTTTGCAATAAAAACATTTATAAAATAAAAACAACTAATCAAATTATGAAAAAAAAGGGTGGTAAGAAAAAGAGCGAAGCTAAAAATATTATTTCAATTATTTTAGGTTCTATTTCAATTCTTATTTCATGGTTTCTTCCGTATATAATTTTTATCACAGGAACAATTGGAATTATTCTTGCTTACACAGAAAAAGGCAAAAGTTCTAAAAAATTAAATGTCTGGGGATTTGTTCTTAATTTAATTGGACTGGCGTTGGGATTATTTTTCCTGACTTTGACTCTTCTTTTTTTAGTTTATCTTGGAAACAATCCTGAAATATTAAATTCATTGAATTCATAAAATGAGAAGCATAAAATCAAAACATGCAGCACAAGCAACTAAAGTTGCCTCACTTTTTTCAAAGAAAAAAGGTGCAATGGAAATGTCTGTTGG
>CAYXDU010000090.1:0-1911 GCA_964463895.1 Candidatus Woesearchaeota archaeon
ATTTTGATTTTCTCTCTCATCACTATAATCTCTTGAAACAAGAGTTATTTCATATTCTCCTGCAGAAAGTGTTAGGTTAAGAGGTTCTATTTGAGATTTCCAATAATATCCACCTTCATCGTAATTATTTGAAACAAGCCATTGATTTATCTCAATAATCTGGTTATAAGATTCCCCGTTTGTATAAAGAGGACAAAAAGATTCAAAATTGCATTGAGATGAACATCCATCTCCATTATCAATATTTCCGTCATCGCACTCTTCACCAAAATTTAAAATACCATTGCCACAATTGCAAGAAGGACAAGCACTAACAACTCCCACCACAAGTAAACTTAAAACTAAAACTCCAAGCATTAAACTTAATTCTTTCCTAATCATAATAATTTTGCAGTGATAACACTTTTTAAAGATTATTGTTCTAAAAAATCTATTTTTTGTTGTTACTGGACTGAATTACTTTTAGTTATCTTTGGATACAAATTTTTTTAATTTAAACGAGATTTGATTATGTCTCTTTAATCTTTTTTCTTATTTCATCTATTCTGTTCTTATCCAAAGATTCTAAAGAATTTTTTATTGAAATTAAAAAATCAGACAATCCATTAAAATCTATTTTCACTGGTTTGTTTTTTAAATAATACTGATTATCGATTCTCAACCCTTTATCTTTTGAAAGAAGTTTTGAAATTCCTTCTTCTACAATTTTTTCGTCTTCAAGAAATTTAATCAAAACAATAGTGCAATCATGAATTTCACATTTAATTCCAATTTTCATGAGAACAGAATAAACTGCAAAATACTCTATATAATATTTTGTCGTCGCCAGCCACATGTTTGATTGTGTTGCGTGAATGCTTCTTAAAACTTTCATGCTTTCTTCAGCATTTTCAAAATATTCTTTGCTAAGATTTTCATTTGGTTCCTGAATTTTTATTCCTCCTTTTTGTTTTTTACACCAGTTTATTTTGCCCATATTTCTCTCCAAAAAATCTTACAACTTGCTCTGTGTTATTTAAAATCAAATGTTTTTTATAAATTTCTTTAAGCAAAGTTTCATTTAATTCTTTTAGCGAATTAATCTGAATTTTATGTATTTTTTTATTGTAAATTTTCTGAAATTCTTCTATAATTTTATCTGCATTTGCTTTCCCAACCATAAGCAAATCAATGTCTGAATTTTTATTTATTTTTTTAACAGCAGAGCCAAATATAACAAAAGTGTTTTTTGAAAAATAAGGTGAAATTTTTTCACAAAGGATTCTTAAAACTGCTTCTTCTTTTGTTTTTTCCATTGCAATTTCTTTTTCAGCAATAGCGAGATAATCAAAAATTTTATGATTTTTAAAATTAAGCGAAAACTCTGTTAAATTTTTTCTCTGTGTTTTTATTAGAACAGATTCTTTTATAAGTTCTTCAATATAGGGCTTTAAACTTTGATGAGGTTTTCCAAGCAAATCTGCAAGTTCCCTTAAATAATATCTCACTCCATAATCATTCAAAAACAATGAAACAATTTTTGAGGAAGTAATTTTTTTTACCATATGGTAACTTTAGTTATTTGTGTTTAAAAAACTTCCCCTTAAGTGAAAACATTAATATTCATCCAATAAATCTTCATATTCAGATAAATCAATTTTGTCTTTATCTGATTTTTTCCTTAGCTCTCTAACTATTTTTGTAGATTCATCTAATTTATCTTTTCCAAATGAAGCTAAAAAAAGATTAAACTCAAATAAATCAAATTCATTTTCAGCAACTTCTTTGCAATGTGAAACAATTTCTTTTCTTTTTACATCAAAAAGTTTCATTAAATTATTTTGAGATTCTGATGAAAATTGCTGTTCCATTATAATATAGCGTAATTAATGTTTATAAATTTTTTTAACTTGATTTTAGTTGCTAAGATTA
>CAYXDU010000091.1:0-1910 GCA_964463895.1 Candidatus Woesearchaeota archaeon
TTCTTTTATTTTTTCCTCTGAAATTTCTTGTTTTCTTAATTCTGAAAAAGGAACTTTTACAAGAAAAGGTTGGGTATAACGTTCTGAAAGTTTTACTATTGCTGAACCAACAGGCAATTGGGAGAACATTTCTTTTTTGTTTTGCAATTGCATTAATCCGCTTATATCCATGACATCCTGAGGTAATTGCTGTTGAAATGCAATGTGACATGCAGAATTTCCTTTAACAGTGTCGGAAATTTTTGAAATGTGCTGGTCCAAACAAATCAATGAGATTCCATATTCACGCATTTCACGATAAACCATATCAGTTACAGATTCTGAAACAAAATAAGTTTTATTTTTTAAAAAAATGTTATGGGCTTCATCTACTAAAACTGCGTAATTAAAATGCCCATCAATTTTGTTTTGGTTTGCTTTTTTTAATTTATACATGTAAGTTAAAATAAATTCAGAGAAAAATTTCTTTTCAATATTTCCCAAAGAATTTAATTCAAAAATTACTTTTTTATCAAACAAATCTTCAACTGAAAGTGATTTTTTTCCTTCGTAATTTATTACTTTTCCAAAATCTCCGAAGGTTAAAACTGATGCAATTCTTAATGCACTTTCAAACCACCTTGATTCTCTTCCAGAAGATTCTTTTGCACGTTGTTCAAGTAATTTTTTTATATGCAACCAATTAGGATAGTGTTTTGACCCTTCATAAACTCCCCAACCTTCAAAAGCTTCGTCTAAAGTTTCTAAAAGAATCTTATGGACACCAAACGAAACCTGAAAACTTTCTGTTAGCAAATCACATAAAACATTTATCCATTCTTTTGGCTGAACTCCTTTTGGGGGAATGTTTATATTTGTTTTAAAAAAATTGCTTACAACATCATTGCCGATTGTAAAAGCCATTATTGAAGTGTCAAGATTTAACAAAGGTCGAAAAGACTTTTTCCAGTCAAAAACTAAAAAGGGTTTGTCACGTTTTATGAAATTTTCCAGGATGTTTAGGGCTAAAGTTGTTTTACCTGAACCAGACATCCCTGAAATACAAACGTGTCTTGGCCAGTCAGTTTCTTTTAATGAAAAATCAAAAAGTTCTTTTCCTGCATAAATTACTTTTGAAAGAGGATATTCTCCTTCAACTGAAATTTTTTGAGGTGGTTCTAAAAGAATGCTTTTATCTAAAAATTTTCCAAGATGTTTTTGATAAAGAAAACCGAGCATTTGCATTATTTCATTTTTCTCGTCGAGGTTTTCAGAAATTGTGTATTTAAAATACAAATCATCAATTTTACTTCCAAGTATTGGTTTCAGTTTTGAACTGATTTCTTCTATTGTTAGTTTTTGTTGTTGTGTTTGCATTTTCTTTGTTTTGTTTTTTTGTTTAGTTAAAAGTTAAAATAAAAAATAAAAATTTGTTAGTTATCTAACAAAACTATGTTGCTTCTCAGGCGAATAATACCATCTATTTGATGCATGAGAATGAGCCTTCCAAGCAAGTTTCTTATATCGTTTCATAAAATCTTCAGAATTCCAAATTTTATTTATTCCTTCTGGGTTTCTTGCAACATCTTTAATCATTTTTAGTAAGAGCGAATCGCTTTGTCCGTCTTCGCAATCTGTGGCAATCCAAACCCCTCCTAAAAAACCATCAAGAATTTTTTTCTTGAAATAGACAGGCATTTCTTTTCCAGTTCGATTTTCAAAACGTTTCAAATAAGAAATTCCATCTTCTAGACTTTCTCCATACATCTCTAAATCATACATTCTGTCTGTAAATTCTTCAGCATTCTCATTTGAAAGACTTTTTATGTACTTTTGGGCTTGCTGATATTCTTCTGTGTTTTCCATATTAATCTCTACCTCCTTTCACTTCTCTTTTGTATTCATTGAATTTGCTTTTCATCCTAATTTCC
>CAYXDU010000092.1:0-1889 GCA_964463895.1 Candidatus Woesearchaeota archaeon
TTTCGCAATCTCCTCTGCAATTTCCTGCAAATCTGGTGCATATTCATATTTCATTTGTTTGAAAAGAAGAAAGAGTTTTTATAATTATTCTAAAAAATCTGTTTCCAATTCTTCATCTTCAGATTTTTCTGACTTTTCTAATTCTTCAAAATATGATCCTGGTTCTTTAATAACTTCTCCTTCTTCAATAACCTGCCCAGGCAAATAAACCTGTTTAATTGTTTCAGAAACATAATGGAAACGATAACTTTCTATCACCCCATAAAATTTTGAGCGAATTTCATCTATAATTTCTTTCAATTCGTGTTCTTCTTGAACATAAATTTCAACTTCATAATCAGGACCTCCAAAAGTTCTCATTACATATCCAATTTGTTTATGTTGCCTTGCAAAATCATACATCTCTTTTATTTTAGACAAATCATTTAAATAAAAATCAACCTTGTAAAATTTATAACCAATTTTTTCAAAATTAATTATTGCATTATATCCTAGAATTATTCCTTTTTTCTCTAAATTTCTTAATCTATAAATTACTGCTTTAGGAGTTAATTTAATTTTTCCTGCTAGATCCACAATTGGAATTTTTGCATTAAAAGAAATAATTTTCAAAATACCATAATCTTTTTCATCAAAGACAACTGGTTCTTTATTTCCTATTATTTTTTCTTCTGAAGTTTTTTTATCAACTAAAAATTTCATTTGATAATTAATCATATTTATTGATTCATAATACTCTTGCCTTAAAATATATTTTTTGTATTTTTCAAAAAATTTATTCCATTTCCTTGAGAAATCCACAATTCCTTTTGACCAAACATAAAGTCCGCAATCAAAATCTCCTTCAAATTTTACAGTCCACATAAATAAAGGACTCTCTCGAATATAATTGTAAATTTCTTCTTCAAGTTCAGGACTTATATTTCTCCATTTTATGTAAATCCTCAGAGCACTATAACCCAATCTCCTCCAATCAATTAAAGCATTATATCCTGTGAGTATCTTTTCTTTTTCTAATTTTTTTATTCGATAATTTACAACTTGTTTTGAAATTCTCAATTTTTTTCCTAATTCATTTTCTGTCTGCCTACAATCCCAATTTAGTTCATATAATAATCTCTTATCTATCTTGTCCATATTCTTTCATAATTTACCATATCTTATATATCTTTCCTTTTTGACAAAAATATCTCTAATAAATTTAATATACCTATCTTACTACATAATAGTAACAAAACAAAAAAGCCTTCGGGCAAAACAAAAACAAAATGACAAATGAAAATAAAGGAATGGATGGTGTGGGATGCATTTTTACCACATTTTTACTTGCACTCGCTGGAGTTACACTCTGGGGTATTGGTTCCACAATAAAAGAGAATGGTTATAAAAAAGGAATCAAAGAAATAACTTCAAAACATATTTATCAAAAAAACATTGAAAGAAGAAATCTCCTTAAACAAGGAGATGCAACTTACATTCAAATAAATGATAGTACTTACATTCCTTTCAAGGAATTTCAATCTCGCGAATTAGATAGTTTAAATGCTCAAAGAAAAAATATTGAGGATAAATTAAAAGGAGGTAAATAAAAAATGAAGTTTTATGAAAAAGCAATCTTAGTGGGATTAACAGCACTTGCAACTCTTTCTTCATGTAAAAAATTCGAAACAATTGGAACTGATTTCTATAATGGACAAAAAGTTGAATTGCAAGAGAAAAACAATGGAAAACAAAAGAAATTAATTATTTACAAAGAAAAAAAAGGAGCAAAAACTGAAATTTTTGAAAGTAATGCATATGTTTGTGGAAAAGATAGTTTTAACATTGGGGATTCTCGTAGAGATCATGTAAAAGAATATATTGGGGGAATTATGACAGGGTATAATGCA
>CAYXDU010000093.1:0-725 GCA_964463895.1 Candidatus Woesearchaeota archaeon
TTTTCCTTTAGATTTCTTTTTATATATGTAAACCATAATAAAACATGATTTTCTTTATATTTAAATTTACCCTCTATTTATCTTAATTTATTTTTAGAGGGTATTTTTTATTATTGATGAATCTTTTTTCCTCTATATTTCACGGAGATAAAATTTATTAATGCCATTTTATTTTAAATATTATGAAAAAGAGGGTGGTGTTTGGAATTTTATTTTTTGGAATGTTTTTATTTGGTTTGGGTTTTTTTGTTTCTGCTACAGTTACTATAAATTCTATTGATTTTCCTTCTCAAATAGGAAGTTCTTTTAATGGTAAAGCTTTTGTAAATATTACTGACTCTGAGAATAATCAATATTTGTTAAAAACTAAATGGTATAAAAATGGAGAATTGGTTCAACAGGATTCTTATATAGATGGAGAAGTTTTAAGAAACACAATTTATAATCCTGAAGATGACAGACCTGAATTAAAAGTCACAATTTTTGATGAGAATTATATGATTTGGTCAGGAAGTGATCTTTCTTCTCCAGGAACTTCTCAGGCTAGAATAACGACTATTGACGGAAAATTAATTTATCTTCTTAATGAAACAAACGGAGAAAATTGTAGAGATTCTGTCTATTATGAAGGTTTAGTTTATCTTGCTTGCTATGATGGGACAAATTCGATTTTTGCTATAAATACGACAGATTATAGTTCAAATATTTTAAATTCCACAACAACA
>CAYXDU010000093.1:747-1889 GCA_964463895.1 Candidatus Woesearchaeota archaeon
GATTATTTATTTTTAGGTTCTCGTAATAATGCAAGATTGATTAATGCTTCCAATACCTCACAACTTATAGAATCTTTTTCTACAACTTTAATGTCTTATGGTTATTTTGATAATGAAACAAGGAAATTGTATGTTGTTGATTTAGATACTTTTTATGAATATGACTTAGATACAGATACAAAAACTCAGACTGTTGATATGGCTTCTTCTTGGGGGACTACTGAAAAGATAATTTATGGTTTCCAAAATGATAATAAATTATTAGTATTAGATTTTACATTAGATAAAATTTATACTTATAATAAAACTAATCTTTCACAACAATTGGATAACATAAGTTATTCAAAAGAGCTTTTGAATTATCAATATTATAGAGAAACAAGCGATCCAAATATGTTCTGGTCATTGGATCCAAGAAATGATGCGGATTACGGATGGTCTATAGTTGCGATAGATAGAGATTTGGAACAAGTTGTATTTCCTTATTTGAAAGGGACATACCCACCAGTCGTTGTTTATGATAATGAAATTTCTACAAATTCCTTTCCCATGCAAATACAAAGAGCTTTAAATTATGTTGATTCTTTGTCTTATACAGGAACAAAATCATTTGATAGTGGAAATTTGTCAGTGGGAGATAATTTAACTTTAGAGATTTCTGCATTTTCTTATGATGGGTCTTTTGTTTCAAGACAAAATTTAACTGCTGAAGTATCAAATTATTCGATTAATCTTTCTTTTCCCTTGCCAAAAATGGTAATTCAAAGAAATCAATCTGGAATTGGCAAATTAAATATTTTTGGAAATTACTCTGGTGAGAATATAACTTCTTTTAATATGACTTATTTAGGAAATAGTTCTGGAGTCTTGGAAATTGAATTAGATGGGAATAATCAATTCAATGAAACTATTTTTTTGAAACAAGGAGATTATATTTTTCAATTTGAATACGGGAATGTAACTCTTGCAGAAATTAGAGAATTTGGTGTGGGTGATGTTTTAATTGTTCATGGACAAAGTAATGCTGTTAACACAAATAATGGGGGTTATGCTGTAACAAAATCCCTTTATGGAGTCTATAAAACAACTGATACAGAAGCAAATTCCTGTTTAACTTCAGATTATTATTCTTCTCTTATGGA
>CAYXDU010000094.1:0-1761 GCA_964463895.1 Candidatus Woesearchaeota archaeon
TTCTTCAGCAAATCATTTCCAAGAATTCTTCCTAAAGTTCCTTTTCTGCATTCTTTTTCACTAAAATGTTTTTCCTTAGGAATTTCAGAGCAATTATAAAACAAAAGAGGAATCGGGTCAGCAGAATGCGCTTTAAGTTTGCACGGTGTTGAGTGGTCCCCTGTCACAACAATCTGGATTTTTTTCCCAGGACAAAATTTCCTCAAAAATTTAAAAAAAGTCATGTCAATATACTCAATCATAAATTTTTTCTCAATAGGTTTATTATCATGCCCAGGCAAATCTGTCTCCTTCAAATGAATATAAGCATAATCAAATTTCTTGTAATTCTTTTTTATAACATTAATTGCATGCTTACACGCTTTTCTCAAGCCCTTCCATAAATTTTCATAAGCATCAATTCCAGAAAGTTTCGGATATTCAAAACTAAAATTCTTCATTTCACAAACTTTAGAAAAACCAATTTCCAAAGGCATATAATTTGCAGAAACCCATTTTTTGTATTTCTTCAGCTTTGGTGGTTCAATTCCTGGTCCACGAACTAAAAGATAATTCGCAGGCATCAAACCTCTTCTTTTTCTTTCAACATTAACAGGATGCTCTTTCAAAACTTCATAAACTTTTTCCAAGAATTCATTTACAATATTCGCTGTATAAACAGAATTCTCATCATCATCCAATGCCTTGCATCCAGCAACTTTATGAACAACAATATTTTTTCCTGAAGAATAAAAACTATCATTTCCAGAAATATTATCTGAAAAACCTCCTTTGAAAACCAAAACTCCCCGATGCTGTATTGTCGGTTTAAACTCAAACTGAATAGGAAGTTTAATTTTATTAATTGCTTTTCCAAGTGCTTCTGCTTCCTTTGTGCTCAAAGTTCGTCCGGCACGCCTGTCAGAAATATTGCCTTTTTCCAAAGAATCAATTGTTGCAAAATTCGCTCTCAAAGCCAAATCTCCGCGAGTTAATTTAATATCAGTACCGCGAGCCTCCAACTGCCCCCGAGAACTTGAAATCAGCGAATTATTAAAAATCGAAACAATTGCCTCGTCAGACTCAGGCACAAAACCCGGCTTGACAGAATACATATAACCCAATTCACCCCGCGTCGCAAGAAAATCCATATTCAATGTCCGCGCTGCCTCAAGAGGCGTCTCACCTTTCAAAAGATGATGCGGCAAATCACCAAGTCCGTCTATTATCACCAAAATTCCCTTCATGTAAATAACAAATCCAAGTTCTTTATAAAAATTTAGATAAATCAAAAGTAGTAACAGAGTTAATATTATATTTAGAGAACATAAATAGTTATAAATAAAAAAATCTTGAAGAGTGTATGGATTTAGAAAAGATAACAATAAACAAAAAACATTCTATCGAGGAAATGAATAAATTATACAAATCATTGAGAATTCTTCCGCCCGCAGAAGAATGGGTTCAAAAAATAACTGCAGAAGAAATACCTCTTGAAGCAAAGTATGAAAATGGTTCTACAGTAATAATTGCAAATTATAGAAGAAAAATCTCAATAAACACAAAAAAATTTAAGGTTAATACAATCGCATTCGAAGCAGATTCTGTAGGATTTTACTACAAGGGAAAGTACTATATTTTTAGAAGCAAAATCGCAAAAGAATAATAACCAAAACCTTATTAACTAATTCTTAACTGAAAATAATATGTTCTCAAAACTAAAAGAAAAACTAAAAAACTGGACAAAAAACCTGTCCAAAAAAGCAGAAACTGAAGAAATAG
>CAYXDU010000095.1:0-1747 GCA_964463895.1 Candidatus Woesearchaeota archaeon
TCATAAACAGGATTTGTTTTTTTCAATGCATCAATTGTTGCTTTTGCTAAATTAAAAGTAGTTTTTAATTTTCCTTCGGTCTTTGAATAAGCATCTTCTATTCCTGCTATTTTCAAAATTGTTTTCATCTGGTCTCCGACAACCAAACCTGTTCCTGGTGCAGCAGGCATTAAAGTAACCCTCACACTTCCGGCTTTTCCTGAAACTTTGAAAGGAATGCTTGTTTTTCCTCCTCCAACAGAATCAAAACTTCCATCTCCCCGCACAACTTTTATAATATTTAATTTCGCTTTTCGCACTGCTTTGTCTCGCGCAGGCAAAGTTTCCATTGATTTTCCTGTACCAAGTCCAACATGTCCTTTTCCGTCGCCAACAACAGCCATAGTTGAAAAAGTCGGAACATTTCCTTCCTGGGTCTTTCTCTGTGTCTGCCTCCATGCTCTTCTCTTCCCGCCGCCGAACTTGCCTTTTGACTGTCCAATTGAAATCAAATCTGTTTGAAGATTCAATAAAGTATCAACAATTTCCGGCTCAAGAATTTTCATTTTCTTGTCAAGAATTTCATCAATATCTTTTATTTTTCCGTCCTTAACTTCTTTTCCAAGTTTTGTTTTCGGCTCCCAGCCAGTAAGTAATTCTTCACGTGTCGGTTCTTTACCTCTTCTTTTTGGTTTTTCTTTTTCTGCCTTTTCAGATTCCTTTTCCAATTCTTCAAGTTCTTTCAAATCTTTTTCATCCAAAACATCCTCAGGTTTTTCTGCAAATTCATCTTCAATCATTTTTTCAGTTGCTTCAACAGCTTCGGTACTAAGATTGTCTTTGTATGCTTCAGCTGTTTTTTTTGATTCTTTTGTTGCCATTATATTTTCTCCAAATTCAATTTAATTTTTGAAACATCAACTTTATTTTTTAAATGTTCTCCCATTAATCTGTTTTCTTCAGGAAATGCTTCTTCTTTTGAAACAATTTTCACACCAGCGTCAATTAAACCTTTGATAAAAGCAAAAACTTTTGTTTTGTGCAAAACTCTTATCATTCCAAAATCAATAATTGGTGTTTCTAATTTATCTTTCAAAATTTTCTTTCCTGAAAGATATCCTAATAAACACGACGCTGTTACTGATTTTAAAGAACCTTTTGCTTTTTCATCCCAGCCATGTTTTAACAAATCTTTTGAATTAAAACCAAAAACAACTTTATCCTGCGCCTCGTCACTAACAACATACTGTGCAATTAAATATTTATTCGTTCTTCTGAATACAATTCTTGGCTTCCCACTTTTCAAAAGTTTTATTCTTTTCAAATAATCCGTCTTATTTTGCCTTCTTCGTCTTTTTTGTACTCTCATTTTATTTTCTTAAACCCCCAACGTAATCTTTCAAATTTGCTTTGCTTTTAAAAGTTTTATTTCTTATTTTTTTTCTAATATCTTTTGCTTCTTCAACACTTAATTCCCCTCTTTCCCGAAGCGACTTAACATAAGCTCTCAATTTTCGCGTCATTATAACATAATCTCTTTTTCGAGTATTGACTTTTTTCTTTATATTTCCAGGACCCCTCTTTCTTTTTCTTCCAACAACTTTTTTCCGTCCTGAAATTTCCTTAATTTTTATTGCCCTGTCTTTATACAAATCCCGAATATCTTGCTTTGTAATTGCTTCTTTGATTTCATCTTTTCTCTCTGAAACAAAAATAATTCTTTCTTTTCCAACTTTCAATGCCCGTGATGCTAATTCTTTTTTATTTC
>CAYXDU010000096.1:0-1710 GCA_964463895.1 Candidatus Woesearchaeota archaeon
AGAATGGAACTTTGGAGGAGTTTGCCAAAGCAAATGCAATACCAGACATTTAAATTAATTCTTGATTATCTTGAACGTTCTAACAAAATCATGTTTGAAGGAGATAAAATAATTTGGATTTTTGCAAATAATAAAAAATTAAATGAATTAATTGCAGGAGCTGTGAGTGTTTAATATGGAAAAAGAATTTGTGCCGAAACTGAGTAAGGAATTATTTGAACTTAAAATAAAAATTGAGAAAGAATTATCTTCTGGAAATAAGACAAACGAAAATTTATATCAGTTAATAAATAAATCTCTGGAATTTTTAGAACAGAAAAGAACGGGTGCACCAATCTCAAAGAAACTTCCAATTTACAAATATTTTGAAAAAAAATACGGAATAACAAACTTGTTTTTGATTGACATTTCAAAAGAAGCACGGGCGATTTACACAAACACTGCAAATAATGAATTTCAAATTTTACAAATTGTTTTAGAAATTTATGAATTACATAAAGATTATGAAAAGCGAGGAGGTTATAACAGACATTAAATGGCGTCAATAAAATTCAATAAAAAAATTTTTGAAAAAGAGATTGGAAAACTTACAAATGAAATGCAGCAAAAGATTGCGCTTTTTGGAATGACTGTTGAGGAAATTTCAGGAGACGAAGTTGAATTGGACATAACTCCTGACAGGCCTGATTTGCTTTCTTATCAGAATTTTAGAAGAAGTTTTCTTGCGTTTTTGGGAAAGAAAACCGGGCTGAAAGAATATAAACTCCACAAGCCAGAGAAAAATTACAAAGTTAAAATTGATTCTTCTGTGAAAGATGTTCGTCCTTATACTGTTTGTGCGATTGTTAAAAGTTTGAGATTAGATGATAAAAAAATCAAAGAAATAATTGATATTCAGGAGAAACTTCACGTGACTATTGGACGTAAAAGAAAGAAACTTGCAATTGGAATTTATCCTCTTGAAAAAATAAAATTGCCTATAAATTTTAAGGCAATGGAGCCGGATAAAATTAAATTTGTTCCTTTGGAAATGGACAGGGAAATGTCTGGTTTGCAGATTTTGCAAAGGCATCCGGCAGGAAGGGATTATGCTCATTTGCTTGCAGGCAAGTCAAAGTTTCCGGTTTTTGTTGATTCAGATAAAAATGTTTTGAGTATGCCGCCGATAATAAATTCTCAATTAACAGGAAAAGTTACAGAAAAAACAAGAAATATTTTTATTGAATGTTCTGGTTTTGATTTAGGGGTTTTGAATAATTGCCTGAATATTTTGGTGACTTCCTTTGCTGAAATGGGAGGGAAAGTTTTTCAGATGAATGTTTCAGGTTTGCCAAAAGGTTATGGTGTTACTCCGGATTTATCGTCGGAAAAAATGAAGATTTCTTTGAATAATGCAAATAAACTTTTGGGATTAAAATTAACTGAGAAAGAACTGAAAGTTTTGCTGGAGAAAATGGGGCATAATTATATTTCCAAGACAAAGGAAGCTGAGATTGCTGCATGGCGGACTGATATCTTGCATGAGGTTGATTTGATTGAAGATGTTGCAATTGCCTATGGTTATGACAAACTTGAGCCGGAAATTCCTGAAATCTCGACCATAGGACAGGAAAATTATTTTGAAACATTTAAGAGAAAAATTTCTGAAATTTTATCTGGTTTGGGACTGTTGGAAATTTCTAATTATCATTTGACTAATGAGAAAGACCA
>CAYXDU010000097.1:0-1686 GCA_964463895.1 Candidatus Woesearchaeota archaeon
TTGTCAATTATTTTTTCCATTCTTCTTATTCTTTCTGTGTTATTTTCTATTTTGTTTTCTGCAAGTGTTGCGAATTCACTTAACATTTCCATTTGCTTTTGAAAATCCTTTGTTTTTTCTGAAAAGACCTGTTCTGCAATTTCAATTATTGTATCTGTGTTTGTGCCCATATTTGATTGAGGAGAATATTCTTGATAATTGTATTGAGGATAATATTCCTCCTGTGGTTGAGGAGGTTGCATTTGCTGATAATCTTGTTGATTTTGTTGAGGATATTCTTCTGGATTGTAATAGTCCTGTTGCATGTCTGGGTTTTCTAGTTGAAAGTTGTTCTGTTCTGAAGAGGATTCATTTATTTGCTTTGTTCTTGGTGTGTAAAATTGTTTTTGGTTTGGCATTTTGTTTTGTGTTGGATAAGGGCTGGGTGGTTGCAGGGAATTGTTTTCTGCAGACACAGCCTCTTTTACTTTTAACTGATTGAATGCTTCGTTTATTGACGCTGGCGGAACACGTTTTTCCTGCAATTTATTTGATATGTCTTCATCACTTATGCCCTGATTTCGCATTTGAGTGATTTGTTCTATAACACCCATTATAATATTTTATTTTACTTCTTTTTTAATTTTTCTAAATCGCTTTTTGTAACGAGTTCCAGTGGCTGAAACATTTTTGCCTGTTTTATTAATATTTCAAGTTCATCTTTTCTTGCAAATTTTGAAAACTCATCTGAAATTGTTTCTATAAAAGATTTCATTCTTTCAAATTCTTTTGTTAATATTTCAAGTTGTTTTTTTATTTCAAGAATTGATTTATGAGAATCCTGACGCGTTTCAATCAGATTGTTTCCAATTAATAAAATTCTGTCTTTGAGAATTCTTTGTTTTTCTTCAAGGTCTTTTAATCTTGTATTCATTTCAAGAAAATATTGTCCTGAATAATTTTCCTCTTCCATTTATTTATTAAGTTTGAGGGAGTTTAAAATTGTTTGGATTTTAAAGAAAAATTTACCATACAAAATAATTTAAACAGGATAATCTTTTTTCTTTTATGAATTTTGAGGTGGAAAATGAATTTTGAAGATGATGCAGAATTATATTCCAGTGAGGTAAGACGAGAGGGTGGGGAGGATGTTCTTTATGTGAATTATCTTGGTGCGAGTTTTGTGCCGAGTCTGGCTGATTATCCTGAGGTAATGGAGAGGACAATTGATTTGCTTATTGAAAATCCAAATGTTTCAAGAATTGTTTTTGTTCAGCAGAAAAATCAAAATTATGATTTTAAGGAGACGGCTTATCTTTTGGAGATTGCAAGGTTGTATATTTATTTTTTGAGGCAGGAAAGAATTTTGTCACAGGAAAAATTGGTTAGCAGTTATGAAGATTTTTTCCCTCAAAGATATAATGAAGTTTTTTCATTTTTGTTTTTGCTGAAACGGGATCCTGTTGGAGCTTATTCTGAATTAAAAAAGAGAATTGTTGAAGCGAAAATTTTATTGGATGATTTAGGAGAGGGTTATCAACAAGACCAGAAAAATTATATTTTACTTTTAGAGAGATTGGGTGAGTTGATGTTGAAAACAAGTTTGATTAGAGATGCCCAGAACTACATGAAAGATTATCACAAGGGTTCGAGGGAAATTTATAATAAATTGTTTAAGCCAGATGTTATTCCGAATTTTACTTTTAC
>CAYXDU010000098.1:0-1652 GCA_964463895.1 Candidatus Woesearchaeota archaeon
GAATTTCACTAACCCAATCTTCATTTAATCTTTCCTGTAACAAACTATCTCTCTGAGCCTTAGTTTTCATATTATTTAATTCATAACCATTTTCATTTGTAGGACTTTGAATATTAATTGGATGTCTGTAAATCTGTGCTTCAGAGTTTAAACCAAATAATGAACCCAAAGTTGTCATTCCTGCAACTGCTAAAGCTTTTGGACTTGGAAGATAATTAATTAGTCGTGAGACTAAATTTCCACTTTTCTTTTTTACTTTATTTTCCATATATCTTTGGGTTTTAGAGGAGTATATAAAGTTTTTCAAAACAACTTAATCCTCATTCTCAACACGCGGAGCAAGAATAAAAGAAATTTCCATGTTTTCTGCACGAATATCTAATCTCAGAGGATGGTCTTGTGCAAATTGAAGATTTGTTTTTGGAACAAGTTTTGAGCCCTTGATGAATTTTTGCAGATATTCCAAACTGTATTTTGCTTTGCAGTCCTCTGCTTCAATTTTTATTTCATCACCTGAAAACTCTGCCCTCGCTGAATCAATTCCTTTTGCTTCAATAACAAACTTGCCTTCAACAATTTTAAAAGCACACGCGTCGCTGATAACTGCGCAGTCCTCAATAGAACTTGTTAGATATTCAGAATCAATTTCAATTTTTGAACTAAATTCCATTCGCGAAACTTTTTCCTGAAAATCAATATCCTCACTTTCAACTTCAATCAAAGCTAAATTAAATTCTCTTTTTATTTTGTCAATTATCTGAATAGATAGAAAATTTTCTCTTTTTTCCAAAATTAAAGAACTCCCTTTGCTTGCACGTTTTAAAATTCTTTTTAGATTATCTAAATTAACTCCAAGAACTTCTGAACCAACCTGAAAATCAGTAAAAGCACTTCGCGGAAGTTTAAAATTAACAAGAGAAACATTTGCAGGATCCATTGCTGTGATGCTCATTCCAAATTCATTTACTTTAATCCGCACTTCTGTAACAAGTTCTGAAATCAATTCAATTGCCTTTGACAGCAACTCTGGATTTTCAAGTTTAACTAACATCTGAACAAAAAAACATTTGATTTTTTAAGCATTGCTATTGTAGAGTATAATTAATAGTAATGACGCTCGCTTCGCTTGCATAAAAATGCCCCCATAAATTTCGCGAAGGATATTTGCTCTGCGCCCGTTTTCAACAAGGCGCTCTGCTAAAAAATATTATTATACAGAAATTCTTGAGAAATTGTTCAAATGATTTTCCTAATAAAAAAGAGGTGATAATTTTTACGGGCATAGTTGAATTCTGTTTTCACATTAAAATTACAACACGGCGAAAAGTTTTTAAAGTTCGGATGTTGGGGAAAGTTATGGAAGCAAATACAAAAGAACAATTAAAGTTTTGGCTTGTTCCTGGAACTTTCTTAAAGTTAGGGAAAGAGCGAAGTAAAACAATAGAAGCTAAATTTAATGATGATTTTAAAGAGCAAATTAAAAATGGAAAAGAAGTTTCAGTTTATCAATATTATGCTCGAGGCCGATCAACTGCAGAGGCAAAAGGCGATGCATTTATTTGTGAACTTGTAAGACTTGCAGCATATGGGTGGGCAATTTATGAAGCAGCTTCTTTTTTGTATGATAAACTCTAAATAATTAAAATGACAAA
>CAYXDU010000099.1:0-1651 GCA_964463895.1 Candidatus Woesearchaeota archaeon
CAATTAAAGCACCTAATAAAGGGCGAAAAAGTTTTGCTTTGGGTTTTGAAATTTTTTGCTTAGGGATTTTTGTTTTGTTTTTTATACTTAAAATTAAATTGCTTGCACCAAATAATCCTGTCAGCAACGGGAGAAATGGCTGGTTTAAAGTTTGTTCTGGAATGTTTAAAACAATCAATCCCAAAATTCCTGAGAGTGTTATAACAAGGATTGCATTTATTTTTTTGTTTTCAAGGTAAATTAAAATTAATAAAACAGCAAGTAGGATGAAGGGCATGAATTTTGAAATTATTCCATAGAAATTTTTTATAAAAATTCCAAATGGAAATGAGATTAATATTAGAATAAAAATTGCTGCTAAACTTCCGTAAAGAGTCAGAATTATTGCCTGGTATCCGTGTCCGTCTTTTAAGAGTTCGTGTCCCGGCAAAACAGAAAGTTCTGTGTCTGTGTCAGGGCAACCGAGAATTATTGAAGGAATGAAATCTATGAAAGTGTGGGTTATTGACATTGAAACAATAAAAGTTGCAAGGTAAATCGGATTTAGATTGAAAAACAGCGACGCTGCAAGTGAAACAATAACTATTGCAATAAGGTTTATATGCAAGCCCGGAATTAAACCAGTTATAGTTCCGAGTAGAATTCCTATTAAAATGAAGAGGATTATTTCTATGAGCATTGATTGAAACTTTTATAAATTATATAATGTTTGTTGTTCTATGAAAGATAAATTGGAACTGATAAAAAGAAATACTGTTGAGATTATTGGTGAGGATGAATTGAAGAAAATTTTAAGGGGAAAAAGAAAACCGGTTATTTATTGTGGTTATGAAACTTCAGGGGAAATTCATCTGGGGCATTTGGTTTCTATGACAAAACTTTTGGATTTGCAGAAGGCAGGGTTTAAAGTTAAAGTTTTATTTGCTGATTGGCATACTTATTTGAATCAAAAAGGCGACTGGAAATTTATTAAAGAGCAAGTGAAAAAATGGGAAAAAGGTTTTCGGGCTTCTGGGTTGGATAAAGTTGAGTTTGTTAAAGGTTCTGAGATGCAGAGGAATTTAGATTACATAGATGATGTTTTTTTGCTGGCTACAAAAAATACTTTGAATCGCGGATTGAGGAGTATGCAGACAGTTGCACGGGACATTGAAAATGCGAAAATTTCTCAGGTTATTTATCCGTTGATGCAGATTGCTGATTTCAAATATTTGAAAGTTGATTGTGCTCTTGGAGGGATTGAACAGAGAAAAATTCATATGCTTGCTTTGGAAAGTTTGCAGGAGATTGGATATAAAAAACCAATTTTGATTCATCATGAATTGATTCCAAGTTTGCAAGGTCCAGATAAAGGAAAGATGTCTTCAAGTGATAAATTAGGTTTGATTTCAATTAAAGATTCTGATGAGGATATTATTTCAAAGATTAAGAAAGCGCATTGTCCTGAAGGGGTTGTTAAGGAAAATCCTATTTTAGGAATTGTGAAGTTGATTGTTTTTCCTCGTTATGAAAAATTTTTAATTGAACGTCCTGAAAAATTTGGAGGAAATTTGAAATATTCTGATTTTGAAAAACTTGAAAAAGATTTTGCAGAAAAAAAAGTTCATCCTTTGGATTTGAAAAATGCCTGTGCAAAATATCTTTGTGAGAT
>CAYXDU010000100.1:0-1647 GCA_964463895.1 Candidatus Woesearchaeota archaeon
GTACAAGTTCTTGTGAATGGAAAAGAATTAATGGAAGTTATTGCGGAGATGGAATTGTGAATCCTTGTTATGAAGAGTGCGACGGACAGGAAGGATGTTTGCCTGATTGCACTTGGGAAGATGAACCTGAACCTTATTGTGGAGATGGAATAGTTAACCAAGTTTGGGAGGAATGTGACGGAGAATCAAATTGCACAGACGAATGTAAATGGGAAGAAGAACCTGAACCAAAAAAATATGGTTTTGGAAATGTTTTGGATTATCTTGAATGTCTTCCTGATTGGGAATGTTCTGGATGGAGTGATTGTTCTGACGGTGTTATGACTCGAACCTGTGAGGATGTAAATTATTGTGAAGTTTCAATTAATGAACCTTATACAACAACAGATTGCGTTGAACCTGTGATTAAAGAATCAAAAATTATTAATAATTCAAACTTATGGTTATTTTTTGCAGGGATAGTTTTATTAATAATCCTTTTAATTGTATTAATTAATTTAAGAGGTTAAAATGACAGGTGAAATAAATTTCAGAGACAATGATTTTACTTATCGAGGCAGAAGAAGAATTTATGCACTTTATGATAATATAAAAGAAGATATTGAAAGCTTTGGATATTGTCCTGAAGAAAAAAGAGAAATTCTTCAACGACTTGATAATTTTATGAAAAAGTATGAAGAAGCAAAAGATAATTATTATGATGAACTTATTGAAAAAGGGCATCAAGAAGCAAGAAAAAGAATATCAAGATTATTTAAAAGAAGTTTTAGGTTGAATTAAAATGATAGATTTATCTGATAAAGGAAGAGAAAAATATTATAAAAAATTTTTTGAAGATGTGGAAAAAATAAAAAAAGCAGAATTTCCTGATAAAAATAAATACCGCCTTCTCAATCAAGTTGTAACTAATCTTCAAATTTATGAAAGACAAAGAGAAATATACAATAATCAATTAAAAATGCTTTGGGAATTGAAAAAAAATCAATTAATAGTTTCTGAAATAGAAAAAGAAAATATTGGCACAAATACTTTTGATACCTTGAAAAGAGAAGATTCAATAAAAAAATATTCAGAAAGTTTGAGGAAATTTTCAAGCAGTTTTAAAGAAGATTTGGAAAAAATAATTCAATCTGATCCAAAAGTGAGAAACATAAAATTTAATCCAAATTAAAATGAAAACTGATTATTTATTGAAAAGAAAAGAAGCTCTTGAACTTTGCAGAGAAGTTGAACATCTTAATGAATTAAAAAATAGAGATGAACCTTTATTTTACAAAACTTCTTCAAGGAGATTTGAACAATTAAAGAAAAAATATTGTGAAATTCCAAAAGACCGTAAAATAATCTATAAGGGTTATATTGAAAAACAAGATGAAGACATTATAAGAAAAGCAACTTCAAAAGAAATTAAAAAAAGAGATTTTTATTTTTACAGCAGATTCCCTATTTCAAAAAACTGATATTTTATCACATAAATATTTTAAAATATAGAAATTTTAATTATATTATATGAGTGATTTTTCTGATGAATATTTTACAGAAGAAGGATTTGAAGAAGTAAATTGGCGTGCTGAAAATATGCTTAATTTTATTGAATCTCATAAAATGCCTCTTTACCAGAGAATTGAAAAAAGAAGAAAAGTTATG
>CAYXDU010000101.1:0-1635 GCA_964463895.1 Candidatus Woesearchaeota archaeon
TAAGTTTGAAAGTTTTTGGAGATGATGTTGCAAAGTTTCAGGAATTTTCTCAGGGAGAGACAGTTGTTGTGATTGGAGTTTTAAGACACTGGAATAATGAAACATATGTTCAGCCAGAAATAATTAAAGTGCAGGACCCAAAATATCTTTTAGTCAGGAAATTAGAATTAGAAAAAGAGCGTTCTAAAATAAGCGCCTCTCATCCTATAGAAAGAACTCAAATTCGTGCATTGCGTGATAAAATTTTAGATAAAATAAAATCTTCTGAAGAAGATGGTGGAATTGAAGTTGATAAAATTATTATTGATTTGAGGGAAAGTTCTCCTGAGATGATTAACCAGGAAATTAAAAAATTAATTGAAGACGGAATTGTTTTTGAACCGCGTCCAGGGAAAGTTAGGTATTTGGGTTGATGACAAACTTTATAAACGCAAAATTTCTGAATTAATTATCCGATGAACGGCAGACGTGAGGAAGAAATATTCTTCTGGTTTGTTGTTAATTAAATTGGTTTCATAAAATGACAGATATTTATCAAATTGTTGAGAAAGCGCGAAAAACCGGAAAGGTTGAAAAAGGCACGAACGAAGTTACAAAAGCAATTGAACGTGGAACTGCAAAGTTTGTTGTTTATGCGAATGACGTGGATCCAAAAGAAATTGTTATGCATTTGGCGATTTTGTGCAAGGAGAAAAAAATTCCTTGTCATGAAGTTGACAGCAAACAAAAACTTGGGATTGCTGTTGGCTTGCCGATTTCAGCTTCTTCAGTTGCGATTATCGACGCTGGCGATGCACAAAAAGACATTGCTAGTTTGAAATAAATTTTCAATATAAATTTTGGAGAAGAAAATGGCAAAGACGCAAAAGAAAAAAGAAGTAAAACAGCAAGGAAGCAGAAATGATAGGATTGCTTCAGGCGAAGTTGTTCCTGCAGTTGTTGAAGAGTTTGTCGGAAGAACAGGATTCAGAGGAGAAATTACTCAGGTTAAATGTTTGATTCAGGAAGGAAAAGATAAAGGACGAAGTATGCGAAGAAATGTCAAAGGGCCTATTAGAGTTGGAGATATTTTAATGTTAAGAGAAACAGAAATTGAAGCTCGAAGAATTAAATCAAAAGTAACAAAGGGAGCGTACTCCTAATGAAATTTAAAATTTCATCTCATTCGCCTAAGAATAATCAAAGATTTTCATTAATCCGAAATTTCAGTTTCGAATTAAAGCGTGGTCAAATGCAGGGAGCGTATAGTTAAAATGAATAAATTTGATAAAAATAATTTAGATGAACTTGTTGAAGCAATAAGTCTTTCTCATCATTGGGTAATTAAAGATGTTCCTGTAGATGATTTGTTCAATTTAAAAAAAGAATTTGAGTCACGAGAAGAACTTTTTGATTATAAATTTGAATATATAAAACCCTTAAAGGAATTTAATATTTTGATTGCAACTAAAATGTATGGGAAAAATAAAAATGCCTAAATGTTCTTATTGCGGTAAAGAGTATGACCTGCACAAAGGTTTGACTTTAGTTACAAAAGATGGACATCCAAAACATCTTTGTTCTGCAAAATGCAGAAAAAATTTTGGAATGAAAAGACGTAAAATTCGTTGGATTTCTAAATCTAAAAAAGAAAAG
>CAYXDU010000102.1:0-1612 GCA_964463895.1 Candidatus Woesearchaeota archaeon
CTTTTTGTTTATAATCTTCAATAGCCCGTTTCAAACCTGCAATAGCCAAGTGACTACAATGCAGTTTTATTTTTGGCAAACCATGAAGTTCATCTGCAATACTATTCATTGAAATTTCTTCTGCATCATTTAATTTTTTTCCTTTTGCAATTTGTGTTATCATGGACGAAGTTGCAATTGCCGCAGCACAACCAAATGTTTTAAATTTTATATCCTGAATTTTTTCATTGCCTTTTTTATCCTTTGAAACTTTAATGTAAATCCACATAATATCCCCACAAATTGGATTGCCGACTTTTCCAACCCCATCAGGATTTTTCATTTCCCCCATATTTTTTGGATGCATAAAATTTTGGAGGACTTTTTTTGAATATTGGAGTGTCATTTTAATCCACAATAGCCAAAGCAACTTTCTCTTTTGGAAGTTTTTTATTTAGTTCTGGGAATATTTTTCCTTGTTGGAGTTTTTCAATAAAATGGTGTAATAAAGATTCTTGAGGATAAAGATACATCCCATAATAATTTAATTCATAATTAATTCCAGAATAAGAACCAACAAATTCTTCTAATAAATATTTTGATAATTCCAAATATTCTTCATCTGAAAATTTTCTATCGGTTATTAATTTTTTAATTAATTGCAAAATTTCTTTTTGAAATTTTGGATTTTTTTTAAACTCATTATAAATTATGGAAGTATACTTTTTACAAAATTCATCATATTCTTCATATTCTCCCCAACGAAGAATTTTAATTTTATTTTGTTTTTCTCTTGGAAGTTCCGAAATTAAATCTTTGAGCATTTCTCTTATTTTTAGACCATTTTTTAATGCTCGATTATTATTATATTTTGAATGATTTTTATTTCTTACATTATAATTTATTGCCTGAATTTTATCTCCAATCCAAAACAAAACTTTATCTTTTGTATGCTCTAAAGCCCAATTCAAATATTCTCGCAAATTTTCTTTTGTAAACCATTTATTTCCCAAACTTATTCCAATAAAAATATTAAATTTCTTTGATTCAATTTCTTCTTTCGTGGTATTAAATGTTTTTTGAATTTTCATTTCCTCTTCCCCCCATTCAACCTCTCAACTAATTTATTTATCTCCTTTTCGCTGAAACCATGAAATTTCAATCCCTGTTCAAGAGTTTCATGCTGAGCCATTCCACATCCAATGCACATTAAACCTGCATTAAACAAAACTTCAACTGCCTCAGGTTTTTCCTCAAGCAATTTTAGCATTTTTGTGGATTTTGTGATTTTCATTTTAATATTTGAATCGTCTTCTTTTTACTTATTTCAAATCTATTGCCTTCATTTGAATTTTTTGTAAACAAAGGCATTCTTACATCAATGTAATAAATTTTTTTATTTTCGCCTAAAATAAAATTTCCTTTTCCATATAAATCCAATGTATAACCCTTTTCAAATAAATTCCTAATGCCTTTCTTTAATTTTTCATTAATTTTCAATTTAAGAAATTTTGAGAGAGAATTATACAAAATTAATTTTCCTTCTATATGTTCGGCAGAAATTATTAAATAATTTTTATTATTAACCTTTATTTTGCTTAATTTTATCTTAGGAAAATGGTCCTTTAAATAT
>CAYXDU010000103.1:0-1612 GCA_964463895.1 Candidatus Woesearchaeota archaeon
AAATTCTTATCAATCATCATCTGCACAAAAATGTAAATTCTTTGTTATGCTCTTAATTGCTTTAGCCATGGCTTTGGCAAGCGCTTTTTCTCAAGAAAATGAAAATTGGAAATTGAATTCAATTTCAATTGGTAGTGGAGAAACTCCTTTGTCTTCTGGTCTTGCTGTTTCTGCAGTAATTTCAAAAGAAAAATCGGTTTTTCTTTGCGATTATAATTCTACCTTAGGAGAAATATTATATTTTTATTCTCCAATAAAACAATTTTCCTTTGGATATTCTGGTGGTGTTTTTAAGAGTAATATGTGGGTTTTTTGGAGTGGTCCTATAGCATCATTAAATTTGCTTAATGGGCATTTCACAACTTTAAACTGGTTTGGATGGTCTTTAGGGGATCCTGAAATGGAAAAGACCGAATCTGAAATTAAGTTTTGCTTTTCATATCACCAGTTTAATTTAAATATTAAACCAGTACAGATATATTACGCGCTTCTGCATTATCAAAAATGTAAGCCTGAACACATTTTCGGAACAAAAGGAACATTCAAACTTCATGGGAAAGTTTCTTTGGAAGGAGGTTTAGGTTATATGCTTAATGCAGACAAATATCTCTGGTCAACAGGACTTGTTTATAACTTCTAAATTTACAATAATGAAAACATTTAAATTAATCTTAGCAATTTGTGCATTTGCAATTTTTGCAACATGCGAGAACATCCACGAAAATTACATCAATCTTCCGGGATGGAATACAGACAGCATCCTGAATTACATTGATGAGGCAATCCCTGACGATTTTAACATAACATACTCTGTAACTGTTGAAGGGGACTGCAATTTTGTCGGATTTTATTTTGATGAACCTTTGGGAGAAATTTCTATTTGCAATGGAGATTCCCTGCCGGAAATAACTTCAAATCAATTTTATTATGAAGGTTGTTTAGTTAGGGAGGTTTTTGTCAACGGAGATTTATTATTTTCTGATACTTTATGTCCAGAAGTTACCCATGACACAATAACCAATGTTGTTGAGGTTCATCATCAATCTGCATTTTGGGATTTTAATACTGGTGACACACATACCCACGAGGCAATAGGATTTGCAAATTTGAATGCTTCAGAATCTCAGGGAACAAACAGATATCATTTTAACACAAATCCCAACGAGGTTCTTGCATGGACAAAGTATCCTGTTTTTGGGCATTCTTCAAATTTGGATTCAGTTTCATTAAAATGGGGTTCTGTCTGGGAGTATTTTGTTGAAATCATTGAGGAATCTTATTCAGGGAAGGAAAAGGTTTTGTATGAAAAAATCGTCAAAGGAGATTGCAAATTTAATGCTTATGACGCAACTTCATATAAAACTCTTGATTATTCTTTTCCAAAAGGAAATTACTCTGGAAAGCGACTCATGATAAAAGTTAGTAAAATAAACACAATAGATTACCCTTCAAATCCAACGAGAAATCAGGAATTCAATATAAATGAAATCTATTATTCCTGGTCTTGGATTGAATAATTGAAAAACTCCTTCGGGAGTTTTTCTTTTTACTAACTTTAAACTTGTAGTCATGAGAGAAATTTTTAAACAATTAGAAGTTCTTCGTAAAGAAG
>CAYXDU010000104.1:0-1584 GCA_964463895.1 Candidatus Woesearchaeota archaeon
TTTAATAATCAATCAAGCTTTTAAGAAATCTTTTATTGCTTGTATAATATCCTTCATGAAATTCTGTGATTTTCGGATTGTTTTTATTCTTAAAATTAAAATAACTTATTTTTTTATTTTTGTTCATTCTAAAGAAAATATCAACTATATGCAGACCATAAATAACATATCCTGTTTTGGTGTTTTTTGGGATGTTCAATTTTTTGTTCTGTGTATGATTCTTTTTATCATCAATCCAAATTGCTGGACAAATAATTCGTTCGTGTTTTTTTAATTTATTTTTTAGGTTATTCATTTTAATCAAAAAGAAATTTTTTAGAATCCCAATTTCTCAACAAATTTATTCCTATCAAATTTTTCAAAATCTTGATATCTTTGTCCTGTGCCGAGGTAGAGAATTGGTTTTCCTGTTGTGTAGCCGACGCTTAAAGCTGTTCCGCCTTTTTCATCTATGTCTGCTTTGCTTAGAATTATTCCATCAATTTTTACTGAATCGTTGAATACTTTGACTTGTTCAACTATGTCATTTCCTGTTATGCTTTCTCCGACAAAGATTTTTGTTTCAGGATTTGTGACTTTAGCAACTTTTTCAATTTGCGCCATGAGGTTTTTTTCAGTATGCATTCTTCCTGCTGTGTCAATTAGGACAACATCGATTTTATTCTTTTCAGCATATTTTATTGCATCAAAGCCGACTGATGCAGGGTCAGAACCGTATTCATGAGAAATTACTTTTACATTTAATTTATCTCCGTGTTTTTTTAATTGTTCAATTGATGCTGCCCGAAAAGTGTCGCCTGCTGCAAGAACGCATGATAAATTATTTTTTTTCAGCAAATGGGCAAATTTTGCAATTGTTGTTGTTTTTCCTGTGCCATTGATTCCGCAGAATAAAATTTTGTAAGGTTTGTTTTCAAGATTTTTTTTCTTGAAAGTTTTTATTTTTTCAATTAAATCAAAAGGTTCAACAAGAATTTCATAAATCGTGTCTTTTAATGTTTCTTCAACCAAGCCCTCAAGTTCTTTTTTTAAAAATTCCTGCCCAACTAATTTTTCTCTTAATTTTTCAATTATTTTTTCTGCAACTTCCAGGGCAACATTATTTTCAATCAAAAGCATTTCCAAATCCTCTGCATATTCTTCAAAGTCATTTTCTGAGAATTTTACTTTTGAAATTTTTGAAGTTATTTTTCTAAAGAAAGATTTTTTTTGCTTTCGTTCGTCATCTTTGGCGGACGAGTCCTGAACTTGTTCAGAGACTGGTTTTTCTTTGATATCTTTTCCAATTTCTTCAATTTTTTCCAAATCAGGTTCATAACTTTGAGTTCCAATATTGAATTTTTTTGGCGGTTCAATAAGTTCTTCAATAGTTTCTTTTTTTTCAGTTTCGGGTTCTGGAATTTCTTTAGAAATTTCTTCAAGTTCTTCAACTTCTTTTTCAAGAGTTTTTTTCTTTTCTGCTTTTTTCTGCTTTTTTTCTGAACGTTTTTTTTCGCGAATTTCTTTTTTTGATTTTTTTGGAGTTTCAACTATTTCTTCAGTTTCTGCTTTTTTGGACAGGTTTTTTGTCCAGTTTTTTAGTTT
>CAYXDU010000105.1:0-1538 GCA_964463895.1 Candidatus Woesearchaeota archaeon
TGGTTTTTTAGTTTTTCAGATATTTCTTGTGTTTCTTTTTTGTTTAGGATTTTTATGTTGTTCATTTTAATTTCTAACTCCTAAAAACAAGAAAGTTTTATTTTTTATATTTGGTTTAAATTCAACTTCAAAACCCGCCTTCTCCATAATTTTTATTATTTCATTTGAATTAAATAATTTTATTTTACATTTATCGGAAACATTTTTTTGTTTCCCACTTTTAGTAACTTTATATTTAGCATCAACATTGGCTAAATTTCCATTAATAAAAATATTCAATGTTCTTTTAATTAAAAGATTATTTCCTTTATACTCCCTAACATGGTTCTGAATATTTTTTAATTTATCTTCGAGAAACATCGTTTCTATTATCAATAAACCCCCTTTGTTTAAATGCAAATAAAAATTGGATAACGATTTTTTAATTTCATCCAAATTTTTAAGATAAGCGAACGAACTAAACAAGCAAGTTATAACATCAAATTTTTTCTTTAGTTTAAAATTTTTCATATTTCCAATAGCAAAAGGAACATCTTTATTTTTTTGTTTAGCAATTTTAATTAAATTTTTACTTAAATCTAATCCAAAAATTTTGTATCCTCTTTTTTTAAAATAATAAATGTGGTTTCCAGTTCCGCAAGCAACATCCAATAAATTATTTCCAAAAGATTTTTTATATTTTTTAATCAGATTATCAAAGTAGTCTACATCGTTGGAATAATCTTTTTCACTATGAATTAAATCGTAATAATTTGAAAGTGATTTGTATTCTTTTTTCATTTTAATTCACAATAGCCAAAGCAACTTTTTCTTTCGGCAGTTTTTTATTTAATTCTGGAAATATTTTTGAATTTTTAATATCTTCAATAAAATATGCTGTGGAATCCATTTGAGGATAAAAGAAAAGCCCGTAATAATCGTTTTCATAAACAAGACCCGAATAAACGAGGGAGAATTCATCTAAGATATAATTGCACATTTCCCAATATTGTTTTTCTTTGAAAGGTCTATCTGTCATCGTTGTTTTAATTGTATCAAAAATATATTTGCGAAATTTTGGATTGTTATTAAATTTTTCATAAACTATTTTTGCGGTGTCTTTGCAAAAAATGTCCTCTTTTTCATAATCTTCCCATTGAATAATTTTTATTTTGTTTTGTTTTTCTTTTGGTAAGGTTTTTACAAATTCTTGCAATTCTTTTTTAATTTTCGCACCATCTCTAAAGACGCGTCTTAAACTATACTCTCTAGAAGAATGTTTGTTACGAACAAAAAAATTTGTAACTTGAATTTTATCTGCAATCAAAAAAATAACTTTCTCTTTTGTATTTCCAAAAGCTAAATCTAAATATTTTTTTATATTTTCTTTATTTATTGAATTTTTGTTTAAGAAAAATTTATTGCCCAAACAAACCGCAATAAAAATGTTAAATTTCTTTGATTCAATTTCTTCTTTTGTTGTGTTAAATATTTTTTGAATTTCCATTTCAATTCTCTAATTTTGTAAATTTACTTATAAAGAATCCTTCGGTGTTGTT
>CAYXDU010000106.1:0-1451 GCA_964463895.1 Candidatus Woesearchaeota archaeon
TTTATGAAGCAGCTTCTTTTTTGTATGATAAACTCTAAATAATTAAAATGACAAAAATAAAACTCGTAGAACTTGTAGCAGATAATAATTATACTCCGAGATATAAATTTTTGAATTCAGAAGATAAAAATAAATTAATTCAAAAAGGAAATTTAGAAATTGATTTCTCAGGTTATTCAACAAATACGAATAATGTTCATGTGAAATATAATCTTCGCAACGCACTAGATAATGTTGGAACAAGGATGTCCAATTTAGAGATTATTCCGCTTAATTATGATGGAATTGATAAACTTGAGAGAGATATATTTCAAACAGAGAGGGATGTTAAAAATTTGGATTTTCTTGAAGCACATAAATTTTGGAAAAAGAAATATTGGGATTTGAAAAATATTGGAAAGAAAAAAGGTCATGGACAAGCATTGTTTTTTGATTCAATTGTAGTAGGAAGTGCTGTTGGAGGTTTTTTCTTCTCTCCTTTATTTGCATTCACGATTGCAGGTCTAGGAGGGGAGGGATTATTTTTCATTGGAAAAGGGGCCCAAAAAGATCATCTTAAAGAACATAATAAATATTTAGAAAATTATAAAATTGCAGCAGAAAATATTGACAATGCAAAAGTAAATGTAAATTATAATAAAGAAGCTCAAGGTTTTATTAAAGCTTGCAAAACTTTTGAACTTCCAAAAGATTTACAAAATATTAAAGGTTTGGATAAAGAAGTTGTTTTGCCTTTAGACAATATTAACAACCATTTGGTTGAAATTTATAAAAGAGAAACTGAAGAAAAAAGATTCAAGAAACCCCCTTTCTAAGAAAAACTTAAATACCCTCACCTCACTCCTAAATTACACTTAACAATTATAAGTTCTGGGTTCTGAAAAGATTTTTAGTTAAACTTAGAGGTGTTTTACTATGACAACCACAACAATAGCAAAGCAAGCCACATTCATCCAGCAGTTTTAATCCGCGACAATATGCAATAAAAACTATCTCTTAATCAAACACTAACATCTTCCAAAATCCTCGCTTTTAATTTTGGAACATCTTTTTGATAATAGGGAATTGCCTCGCCATCAACAAAAACTTTTATTCTTCCCTCTTGTGATGCACGAATTTTTTTATAAGAAACTTTATGTTCTTTAAAAAAATCTTCTATTTGCCTTGCAGGTCTTGTTCCATTAGAATAAAGCGTATACCTCTTTTCTTCCTGCATAAACAATTTTAATAATTCAATCTTTAAATAAATTTATATTCTAAATTTCAACATTCATAACCCTTGTCAAAACAGCACATTAAAGCATATTCTCTTGGATTAATTTTCAAATTGTTTAAATCAATAAAATCCTTTGCCATATTTTCTAATTTCTTAAATCGTTTTTCTTCATAAGAATTATACACATTTCTTGCAATTGCTTTTTTCAAATAATCTCCGTATTTACCTAAAATAC
>CAYXDU010000107.1:0-1412 GCA_964463895.1 Candidatus Woesearchaeota archaeon
ATAATTCTTTCTTTTCCAACTTTCAATGCCCGTGATGCTAATTCTTTTTTATTTCTTAAGTTCATTTTTTCTTCTCCTCTTTTTTAGTTTCAGTTTTTTTCTCAACTTTCTTTCCCAAAGTTTTCTTCTCTAATTTTTTGTTTTTCATTCCAACATCTTTTAAAAATTTCTCAACATTTAAATTATGAATTTTAATATCTGCTTTTTGTGCAGCTTTTGCAATTTCAATTTTCTTTTTCATTCCAACATTTGCTAAAACAGGAACTTCATTTTCACGAAGTTTTTTCAATTGTGCAATATTTGAAATCTCAACAGGAACTTTTTGTTCAATCATCCCTCTTGAAATTTTGTCTGTTTTATATCCAATTGAAACAACTTTTCTGTGCCCTTTTCTTTTCTCACGCATTTTATTGTCCCGCCCCGTCGGCTTTTTCCATTTCTGTTTCTTTTTTCTGCCTTTTCCAAGCTTTGACATTTTATGTGAATCCTTTCTCAAAAATTTTGGTTTTGATTTTTTGTTCATTTTAAATCTCCTTCTTGTCCTTTTTAGTTATGTAAATTCCGTCCTGAAAAATTCTTCTGTCTCTGTTCTTAACTTTTGTAACTGCCTCGAAATTCGCAGCTGCCTGTCCGGCAAGTTCTTTGTCAACAGATTTTATTATAATAATATTTTTCTTAACTTCAACTTCAACACCTTCGGGAATTGTTGTTCTTCTTTCAATTTTTTCTCCGTAATAATTTTTTATACTTGCATTTCTGCCCTCAACTTTAACAGTCATTGGAAAATGCGAAGACGCAACTTTTAATTCATAAACAAACTTTTGCTGAACACCACGAATCATATTTTTTATATGTGCAGTCAAAGTATTCATCATTTTCTTTTCATTTTTTGTTGCATTACCATGTGAAATTTTAATTTCCTTTTCTGAAACTTTCAAATCCAAATTACCCAAATTCAATTCTCGCGAATTTTCCCCTTCAGGACCTTTCACTTTCAAAACTCTGTCAGCAAAACTAACTTCAACACCTTCAGGAATTTCAATTATTTGCGATAATGGTTTTTTCATTTTATTTTACCCTCATATTTTCAAATTTACATGATTCAATGGCTTCTGTTCTTGGATTATATTGTTCAGGAGTTAAATGGTGCCCGCAACCATCTCTTAAAGTTAATCCTAATTTATTTTCTTCTTTCTCAAAAACTCTCGCGAAACCTTTATTATAAATTCTTATTGTTGCTCCATCTTCTCTCTGAAAAAAATAATGATTTTGTGTTGCTTCTCCTTCTTCAAACTTTTCCACAATAATCTTTCCAATATGTTCTTCTCCAAAATAATCTTCAAGGACGACATTTCTATTTTGTTTTGCATATTTTACCTCGGCGTAGTTCTCTGTAACGAAGCCGGGTTTTT
>CAYXDU010000108.1:0-1401 GCA_964463895.1 Candidatus Woesearchaeota archaeon
TCTTCATTTTCTGTAATCATTTTTGAGTTACTATGGTTTATAAAGATTTCTATTTTGGAAAATATATTTTTATTTTATAGTTGTTCAAAACATTTATATAATTTAGTTAATAAGTTTTGTTATGGTTCTAAAGGCAAGAGAAAATGAGGTTGGTGCATGGTCATTTTTAATTGGAGTTATTCTTGCAATTGTGATTGGTTTAGCGACAGCATTGCTACCTTATGACAAGATTCAATCACTTAGTTCTCCGATTTACGGTGTTTTGGTTATATTAGGTTTAATAATTGGTTTTTGGAATGTGCCTAAAGGAAAGGACTCACAGAAATTTTTAATTGCAGGTGCAGTTTTAGTTATTGTAAGTAGATTTGGAATGGAAAGTGTTACAGGTTCTTTAATAGGAATAGGAATTGGTGATGCTGTCTCATCAGTATTTGGTGCCTTGCTTGTTTTGTTTGTTCCTGCGACAATTGTTGTTGCTTTAAAGAATGTTTTTTCTGTTGCAAGAGTATAATTAATTGTAAATAATTTTAATAAAAATTTAATGAAGATTAATTAATAAAAATCCATATCTCTTTTTTCTTTTTCTGGCTTTGGTATGTCTTTGTGGATTTTTGCAAAAGAAGGTGTTGCAATTACCAAATTTTCACCAAATCCTGCGATTGTTCCTTCAAGAGCATCTGTTGTTTTTTTGACTTTGGAAATTGCTCTTTTTAATTCAATTGGGTCTTTTTGTTTTAATGTCTTTATATCAATAATTGCAATTGTGTAACCATCTCTTAAAGAATTCAAAACCTCTGTAACATCGTCGTATTGCTTCAGGACAAAGAGTTTTACAATCACTTTATTTTCCTGAGGTTTTTCTGCATTTAAATCAATCTCAAGATATTCTTCACCTTCGTCAGAACCCATAGAACCGGACAAAATTTTTTTAATCTTTTCAAATGCCATGATAAAATTATAACTGAGATATTTATAAAGATTTCGTAACTTTAGTATATTATTTCTTATTTAGTATTTCTTCTCTTAAATCTTCTAATTGTTTTGTTAAAGAGTCCTCTTGCTTTTCAAGATTTTTTAATCTCAAATCTAAAAGCTTTTTTTTGTTTGACAAATCATCAAGAATTGCCTCTTTTTTTGATTTAATCATTAATTGCCCGATGATTTTGAAAACTTCATCACCAGAATCTTTTACAGAATCCAAAGCAGTTTTAGTTTCAGAAAGTTCCATTTGAAATGCCTGTTTTTGCAAAAGAATATTTTGCAAACTTTGTTCAAGAATTTGCATTTCCTGTATTTTTTTATTATCCATTTTAGAAATCACTCGGCTTTTATGGTTTTTACTTTTGTTCGCGGCTTGAAAAATATTTTGCTTCCGCAATTTGGACAAATAAATCTTTTATC
>CAYXDU010000109.1:0-1389 GCA_964463895.1 Candidatus Woesearchaeota archaeon
TAAAAATAGATGAACCTTTGAGAATTGCACAGGAAATTTTAGGGAAATTGAATTTTGATGTGGTTATCTTTGTTAAAAGTGGCGGAGAAAAATCTCAAATTGAAGCTGCACGTTTGGCTTTGGCAAGGGGCATTATTAAATTCACAGAAAATAAAGATTTGGAAAAAGCATTTTCAGATTATGATAGAAATCTTTTAGTAGCAGATGTAAGACGTAAAGAAGCTTACAAACCAGGAGATTCTAAGGCGCGGTCAAAGAGACAATCAAGTAAAAGATAGTTTTATAAAATATTTTACTATATTATTATATGGCAAAAGAGAATAAGAAAAAATTTTCAAAGAAACAGAAATCTGAACGAAGAGAGGCATGGATGAGGATTCCAATTGCAATTGTTTCAGGATTTATTTTAGAAGTTTGGGGATTTTTTATTTTTTGTTTTGCAATTGCGCAATTAGTTATAATTCTTGTTGAAGGAAAGAAAAATAAAGATTTATTAAAAATGTCCCAAGTTTATTTAATTCAGCTTTACACTTTTGTAAAATATATTACATTTATTTCGAATGAAAGACCTTTTCCATTTGAAGATTTAAAGAAAAGTATTGTTGAAAAATAATTAATTTTTCTTCCTTTTTATTTTATCCAATTTATCCTGAACTTTATTAAACAGTGTCGATGAAACAATTGGCTGGTGTTTTGCAGAATGAATTTGCCCGTCAAATTTTATTTTTCCTATGTAAACAAAATTCTTTAAAATTTTCTTCAAACCATTAACAGAAAAATTATGTTTTTGTGCTAATTTACTTAAATTAATATCTGGTTTTAAAAATTCTTCAAATATTTCTTCAACCTCTCTGAAATTTTGTGCAGGGATTAATTCTCCTGAATTAGTATTCCTCTCATAACCAAAAGGCGCTCTTGACATATGCAAACCTTTTAAAGATTTTTTCAACATTCCTTTTTTTTGATTTTCCCCCCGAAATTTTGAATATTTTCTAAAAGGTTCAATTGATTTTTCAGAAACTTTCTCTTCAATATATTTATCAAGTTCTTCTGGATTATTTGGTGCAAAAGTGTGACACACACTACAAAGAATCAAACCAAATTTTGTTTTATTTTCCTCTGAATCAAAACCACATTTTTCACATTTGTTTGTCATTTTCCTTTTAAAAATTTCTTTAATTTAATTTTTCGCTCTGAAGGAATTATCACTTCTTTTAATAATTCTCTAAATTTTATTGCATAAATAAAATATTTATCCATTGTATTGCCTCCGCGCTACCATTGCCTGCCTGCCGGCAGGCAGGCGCCACCGCGGAATGCATTAACTATACTTTATTTTTAATATCCTTTCAACTTTTTTAAGGAACGGTGCTCACTAACCCTTTCCAG
>CAYXDU010000110.1:0-1383 GCA_964463895.1 Candidatus Woesearchaeota archaeon
CATTACCCATAAACTTTCTCATCGCAGGGTTCATGTCAGTCATATGCTGTTGCGCAATATTCTGATAAAACTGGAACATAATCATAATAACTAACAATATTGCAGTTCCTGAAACCAAAGCTCCAAGTAAGTCAGTCAGCGAAGCTAAAAGTCCAATTGCAGCACCGCCCATAACTGTCAAAGGCATAATGTATCTGTCTAAAATGCTTTCTAAAACTCTGTTATCCTGCCTGAACCCAGAAACCTGCAAACCCGACGATGAAATCTTTTTTGCCTGCGCCTTAGAATCCATTCCTGAACTCTTTACCCAAAACACAGAGAACAATGCACATAAAATTGTATAGAAAAATATATGACTTAAACCCTGGAAAATATATCTCGGCAACAAACCTCCTCTGATAATCAACTCAAGTAAATTGGTGTGCCCTAACCAAAAGCCCAAACCTGAAACTGCCTGCCCATTGACAAAATGTCCTAAAAACGTCGCATGCCCTGCCCAATTTTCAATCAATCCTCCAAATAACTGCACATTTGCAATTAAAGCAGCAACTAAAATAACAGGAATAACAGAAGCATAGAAAAAACTCAAAGGCCATTTAACTCCATAACCTCTTATTCTTCCAAAACTTAAAGGAATTTCAACTTTCAAACTTTGCGCCCAGACAACTAAAAGAAAAATTCCTATTGTTGCTAAAATCGCAGCCAGCGCTGACGTAAGTTCAACAGGATATTTATTTACAATTGACTGAATCAAAACCAAAACTTTACCAGAACATGCAGTTCCTTTAAAATCAAGCAAACAATTTCGCCCCTGCTGATTTACAAATTGCAAAGCTGAAGTAAACAACCTCCATGAAACACCAGCAGCAATAAATAAACTTACACCAGAACCAAATCCCCATTTTTCAGAAAGCTCATTCATATAATAAATTGCCAAACCTCCTAAAATCAACTGGAAAATTACCAACCCAGCAAATCCTGGAAGTGCTTCTAAACCTCTCATTAAAACATAAATTACTGCTTCAAAAATTATGAAAAAGAAAACCAAAAGTTTTTGAATTCCCTGAAAAAATCTCTTTCCTTCAACAGTATTTGTATCAATATTTAAAATCCCGGCACCAGTCAGCAACTGCAAAATAATAGAAGCCATTACAATTGGACCAATACCCAGCGAAATTATTGAACCAAAATCTGTTCCAAGAATAATTGCTAAATATTCAAAACGTGAAAGAGCATTTACACTCAAACCAAAAAGCGGAATATTCGCAAGAATAAAAAACGCAATCAGCACAATAAGTGTCCATTTTAATTTAACATTAAATGCAACTTTTTTCTCATCTGGTTTCCGGACTTCCGGAATCAGTGAAAATATTTTTGTCCAAT
>CAYXDU010000111.1:0-741 GCA_964463895.1 Candidatus Woesearchaeota archaeon
CTTCTGCGTCACGAACATAGATTGTATTTCGCAACGATATGGTTCAATCGGTTGAAATCTTGAGAAAATTCTAGTTTATAAGTTTATCGATTATATTTTAGTATAGAAATTGTTAAAAAGAGATTTGAATTTTTTTAGGCATGGAGAAATCAAACTACGAAAGTAAATTGCTTCAGTTTAATAACGGGTATTTATTGGAAACAAATACTCCAAAGGAAGCTCATCAATTTGGAGAACATAAAATTGTATTGGGTTCTTTTTTCAATGAATTTGATAATCATTATATTCTACAAACCTTTAGACAATTTTTAATTATAAGAAAAGATAAAGATAGAAACAATATTACACCTTATGTAAAAAATATCTTATCAAAGGAGATTCCAAAAGAAGAATTATTTTTAAGATGTTATGAAAATCTCGAGGAATTAGTTAAAAAAGATTTAACAAGAATTCAAATTGAAAATCCTCCCAAGATTATTAAAAAATTATTGCAAGATTATTCTTGGAATAAATTACATACATTTATGGAAGACCCAATTTTTAATGAATACATTAATTGGAGAACTGAAAAATAAAATGGAACTAATTTGCATACTTTCATCAGGCAAGGGAACTTGGGCGCAGGTTTCAGGATTGATAAAGCACGGTGACTGGGATAAAATAATTTTAATTGGCGATGATTTCTCGTCGCAGTTTCAAATTTTGGATAAAAAAGACAAAACAGAATTCATTAAAGTTGAT
>CAYXDU010000111.1:751-1373 GCA_964463895.1 Candidatus Woesearchaeota archaeon
GCTTGTTGATTTGAAAGATGAACTTCTTAAAAAACTCAAAGACAAATTTGATGGAATGGAAGTTGCTTGTTCAATTGCATCTGGCGACGGAAAAGAACACATGGCTTTGATTTCTGCATTAATCAGCATTCCCGTTGGTATAAGATTCACAGCTTTAACTAAGGAAGGTGTTGTGTTTTTGTAAAAATGAGAGAAATAATTTCTCAAAAAAATTTTATAGAAAAATTTAAAGATGTTGAAGAGATGAGAAAATATGTTTCTAATTTACATAAAAAAGGATATTTATTATTTCATCCAAGCAATATTGAAGAAGAACCATGGCAATATGCCCCCGAACCTTATGTAACTACCCCTTCTAAAAAAGATTATTTGGTAGAAGGTTTGGTTTCTTCTTTGAAAAATATAGATTTGGTGTCTTGTGATAAAGAACAAATAGAAATGGTTAATGCCTATAGGTTGTTTTTAGTTGAAGATTATCTCTTTTCACAAGAATATGAATTTGATTCAGAGATTGATAATTAATATCTACTTTCTTTTATCTTCAACTTCTCCTCATCTTCCTCGCGACCCAAAACATAAGCCCGTGAAAATTCATGTTTGTCTAACAACTTCCAATCTTTTC
>CAYXDU010000112.1:0-1353 GCA_964463895.1 Candidatus Woesearchaeota archaeon
AATAGTTTTTATAAGAATCTGCAATATCTTTATTTTTTATTAAAATAATTAAAGGTTTTTCTTTTGCAAGATGAATTGAAACATAATCTTCAAAGATAGTGGTTGTTGCTTCGCTATTAGTTTCTAAAAATTTTGATTTAACCTGAGGGTATTTTGTTATTTCATGTTCTTTGAATTTTTTTGAAAAAATAATTCTTGCTGAAACTTCTTTTTTATTTAAACTTTTTATTATTGCTTGCATTTCATATAATAAATCATAGGCTCTTCCTGTCCCTCCAAAAGAATCAAATTTTTTGTATTTTAAAATTAAGTTCATTAAATTCCTTAATCCTTCTTTGCCTTCAAAAACTTTAATTCCATAATCCTGCTTTGGATATTTCTGAATCTTATTTAATTCTGAAATTAAATCATTTACAAAAAATTCTTTTTCTTTTATTGGATTAAGAAGATTTTCTGGTTTTTCTGCTCTAAAGAATTTTTTATTTTGTTTTATAATGTAACTCACAATTCCTTTTTCAATTAAATGATTCAAAATTGTGTAAGTCAAAGTTCTGTCCATAGAAATTTTCTTGGAAATTTCATTTGCAGTTAATTCATTATATTTTAATAATTCCAAATAGACTTTTGCCTCATTTCCTGTTAATCCTGCTTTAGTTAATTGTTCTTTTAACTTTTCCATTTGTTGTTAGTTAATATAACAACTAAACTTTATAAGGGTTTTGGGGATATGGAGATTATGAGAGAAAAATTAATGGACATACAAGATAGTTCAAAAACATATATTCCAACAATTAAAGATTGGGAAAGAGCTTAGGATAAGATTTTTGTTGAAGGGATGTTTAAATGAAAAATAAATCAAGTTTATTAAAAAAATTAAGTCTTGGTATAGGAACAATGGGGTTTGTAATAGCCTTATCTGCTGCTATAAATGGTTTTCGTATGAATCCTCCGGAATGTTATAATGAATATAAAAAAATTTATGAAAAAATTCTTTATCTTGAAGAAAATAAAACAAATTTTGAGAAATCAGGATATTCTTTTTGTTTTTCCGAAATAGATAATGAAATAAAAAGATTATCTCTAGAAAAAAATAAAATTGGAAATACTTTTGAATATAAAGAATGGAAAAATAAAGAACAAAAGAATAATATATATTTTGTTTTAGGTATAATGAGTTTCTTTTCAGGACTTTCTTTGTTTGTGATAAAAGATTATAATAAGATAAAATAATTTTTGTTGGACGAATTTAATCAACCATACTGCCAATTCCGTTTTTGTTTTTCAAAATCTTTTTCAATTTCTTTTAAATCAGCGATTTCTGAGAGAGGTTTGTCATTTCTGATGGCATTTATT
>CAYXDU010000113.1:0-1332 GCA_964463895.1 Candidatus Woesearchaeota archaeon
AATTAATAAAAGCAATAGCCGAAATAAAGGGAGAAAATTTGTCTCTTTTAATTTAAATTCATTAACAATTAAAAAATAAAGTCATGAAAAATTTATTTATTATTTTCTTCGCAATTCTTTTATGTGTGAACAGCTTCGCACAAAAAAAAGATAAGTTTGACGCCTATAAAAATATAGGCCCTGCGAGCAGGTATCTATCTTTTGAATTAACTCTGAATCCTGTCCCAGAATATCTAGCAAACTGGGAATTAAATTTTAGCGGTGAAGTAACGCGTTGCATAAACATGACTCTTTCGTATCAGCAATATGGAAACTGGCGTGAATTAGTTACTGGTGCAGATTGTCTTTTGTTAAAAGCAGAATTCCCAAAAATAAAAACAGGACTGGATTTGAGAGCTGGTGCAAAAATCGGAAACGATTTGAAAACTCTTTCAGCAATTATTTATCTCAAAGAAGAAATCCGACTGTTTAGCTGGAAATCCGGGAAAGTAGAATATTTTTCATGCAGCACAAAAACAAGTTCAATAAACTTTGTATTGTATGAAAATCTGTGCAGAAACAGCCGCAAAAACAAAAAACTTTACCCCGAACTAAGAACAGGAATTAATTTTGTATTTTAATCTTTATCAAATCCGCGAGATTAAAAATAAAGCGGATTTTTCCCTTTGAAAAAAATATTCTGCAAAAGCAGAACAAATATATTTCACCCTAAAATAAATTGAAAATAATTAACATAATAATATTAATTTAAATCTTTAAATCTTTTAGTCATGAATGAACAAATTAAAAAAAAGAATCCTTGGAAAGTAGCTTTCCTGATTCTTGTGCCTTTTCTTATAGGCATAATTATACTTCTCCTTATTTTATTGCATGATTGCAGAAAAGAAAGTGAACAACAGCTAGCTAAACTTACCAATCAAATTAGTGAGCTGAAAAGAGAAAAAGATTCATTGAAATCTAATAATGAAGAACTCATGAAAACTCTTGAATTAAAAATTGAAGAACTTGCTTCAACTAGGAGTTTGCTGATTACTTACCTTGAAGAATCAAACAAGGACGATAAAGAAATCCGCGGTTTGGAAAATGAAGTTTCTGAAATAAAAAAAGAAGTTTCAAAATTAAATTCAAAACTGGATTCTGTATTAAACGGAATGGTTGTTTCTTTGGACACAACTTCAAAAGTTTCTGAACCTCCTTGTGATTCTGCAAAAACCGATTCTGTTCCTGCAGGTTCTTTGTCAGTAAAAGTTGTAAAAACATCTTTAGACAAAAAAGGAAATCCAACAAAAAAACAAAACTTATACAATTATAGTTCTGTTTTATTTCATTCTT
>CAYXDU010000114.1:0-1237 GCA_964463895.1 Candidatus Woesearchaeota archaeon
AAGAAAGAATGCAATATTTAATTCAAAGTTTGGAAGTTGAAAAACACGAACCAGAATTCATGGAACAATTAATCAATCCTGAGCAAAATGCCTTGAAAATTGAAGTTACTGAAGAGGATTTTTCTGAAGAAGAAGATTCTGAAATAGAAGTTAAGATAAATTCCCTGACGAAAACTCAGGAAATACTTTCAAAGTTTATTTTAAGTCAAATTGAAAAAGGAGAAAAGTTAGAAGAAATAAAATCTCTTTTGCAATCTGAATTAGAGAATAATGTTTATACTCTTGAAGATATTGAAGTTGCAATATTTGATGTAACAAACTCAAAAACCGAAATTAAAGAAAAACCCAAGAGAATAAAAAAAATGACTCCTGAAATTTATTCTTTTATGAAATCTCTGAATGAAGAAGAAAAACAATTTATGACTCATTTAATTGAAAATCCAAAACATAAAGACAGCACAACTGAATTTTACAAAAATGTCGGTTTATCAACAAGAAAAGGAAACTTAATTAAGAACAGTTTAATAGAAAAAGGATTAATAAAAATCCAAGAGCAAAAATATAAAAACGGCTGGAAGAAATTTATTAGATTATCAAATCACATTCAAACTCAAAACAAATAAACAAATCAAAAATTTAGACAAACAAAAACCGAACAAACACAAGATAAAAACAGTAAATAAATTACTAAATATCTTAATAATAGGTTTTTACAAACTCTAAATTAATCATTTTGTTTTGCACAAAAACAATCTGAAAACCGCGTGTCACAAAGATACAAAGTTTACAAACACAAACAAAAAACCCTTTGGGTTTTTGAACTTCTCATTAGTCACCGACGCTGTCTTTGACTGAAATACCCTGAAATATCTAAAAATATGATAGAAATATCTTTAAAATATAATTAACTTAGTATAAACTTAAATTTTATTGTTATGAAAACACTCGATGAAAAATTTAAAAAAGTAGTAGAAACAATAAGGACTTTGTTGGCAATTATCTTATTGCTGTTCGCTTATGTCGAAATCATTGATTGGATGAGTGAACATAATGTCATTTTATTAAAATTAGTGGGTTTATTTGCGATTAGTTGTTGCATTGTTTTGATTTTTTCAATTATTTATTTCAGCTTTATATGCAAAGAAGGCAAAAAAACTGAAATCAAGAAAGATTAAAGCGCACACGGTGTATCAGAGTGGTTCGATTCCATTCTGCGCACAAATAATTAACACGAATA
>CAYXDU010000115.1:0-1215 GCA_964463895.1 Candidatus Woesearchaeota archaeon
TTTATGAAGCAGCTTCTTTTTTGTATGATAAACTCTAAATAATTAAAATGACAAACGAAAACAACAAAACAAACGAAATCCCAAAAAAGTTGCTCGCGATAGATTGTGTTAATGGAATGACTTATTTTGGAAAAGATGCACGAACAATTGCCGATAGATTTGTTTATGATATGTTTGGATGGTTAATTGGAAAAGATGAAAGAATTTCAGATTATAATGTTTTTAATACAGATGAGAATCTTTATGAGATGAAACAACATCTTGTATACTTTACACCTTCATTATCAAAAAAATATTCTGAACAAAAATACAAAATTCAAGGACCAATAAGAATAAACCATAAACAAATTGTAACAGTTCATAATTTAGATGATTTGGAAAATGTAAAATAATCATCCCACTTCAAAAAATCAATTCAAGAATTTCTCTTTTTTTTCATAACATCTCATTAAAAAATATTCCTGGGGATTCATATTCAATCCTTCAAATTGCATAAAGAACTTTGCATCAGATTCAATTTTTCCAAGACACTTTTTTTCATAAGAATTATACACACTTTTTGCAATTGCCTTTTTCAAATAATCTCCGTATTTACCTAAAATACTTTTAACAGGTTTAGTATTCATTTTAAAAATCAACCTTGACAACTTCTTTTTCAGAAGGTTTGATTTGCAAATAATCCCGTGGCTTAAATCCATACATTCTCGCAAATAAAACTCCGGGGAAAACTTTGCATTTGTTGTTATAACTTAAAATTGAATCATTGTAAAACTGCCGTGCATAAGCAACTTTATCTTCAGTAGCAGTTAATTCTCTCTGAAGTTCCAAAAAATTCTGATTAGCTTTCAAATCAGGATAACCCTCAGCAATTGCAAAAATTGTTTTCAAAGCTGATTCTAATTGCCGGTCTGCTTTAACTTTTTCTTCAACACCTTTTGCACCAACTAATGCCTTTCGCGCGTCAGTAACTGCTTTAATTGCAGCTTTTTCGTGCTTTGCAAAACCCTTAACAGTTGTAACCAAATTCGGAATCAAATCAGCCCGCCTCTTTAACTGAACATTTATTTGACTAAGAGAATTCTCAATTCTATTAGTAAGAACAATAAACCGATTATAATAACCAGCAAAAATTCCAACCACCACGACGGCAGCACCACCAACAATCCACGGCCATATCATGATAAATCTAAATATCATCTGTTTATAAAATTATCT
>CAYXDU010000116.1:0-1195 GCA_964463895.1 Candidatus Woesearchaeota archaeon
AAATTCAATTTCCCTAAAATTTCCTGTGCAATTCTCAAAGGTTCATCTATTTTTAATCTGTCAAATATTTGAAAATTTTTGTAATCTTTATTGTTAATCACAATTTTCCCAGAACCTTCAGTTGTAATTGCTCTTGCTATTGCACTTTTTCTTTTTCCAGATGTGATTATCTTATTCATTTTATTTCTTTATTGATTCAAGTTTAATTGATTTTTTTGGTTTTCTCTTTGCCAAAGTAATTTTTTCTTCTTTTTCAAATTCTTTTGGAAATTTATTATAACATTTTATTTTTTTAAAAGCCATATTTCCTCTGCCTTCACGGAAATTCGGAAGCATCCCCCGAATTGCACGCTTAACAATTTTTTCATTTGATTTGGAAATCTTTGGGCCTTTCTGGCTTGAACCAAATCTGCTTCTTTTAATTTGGAATTCTTCTTCAATATTTTTTCTGCTTCCAGTAATTATAACCTTATCACAATTTACCACAATAATTTCTTCTCCTTTCAGAGCTTCTTTTGCAGCAAAACTTGCTAACCTTCCTAAAACTGTTTCTGTTCCGTCGATGATTTTCATTTTAAAATTTTAACATCCTTTGCTGAAGGGTTGGATTTAATTTCTTTTAATATACTTGAAACTTCGCATTTAGCATTTAACAACTTTTCTTTTGTTTTCTCAGAAAAATTCAAGGCAACCACCTTAACTTTTTTATTAAAATTACCTTCAGATAAAATTTTTCCAGGAACAATCACAATTTTTTCTTTATTAACAAGTTTATTTAATTCACCCAAATTAATATTCTTTCTTTTTCTTCTCGGTCCTGAAAGTAAAGCAGCAACTTCCAACCATGCAGAATTTTTCTTTGCCAATAAAATTGTTTCAACTAATTCCGGATTTGTTTTTCTTTCAGCTTGCTTTGAAATTTTTGTTTTGCTTTTCATTTTAAATAAGATAACGAGAAAAATAATTTCCCGCTAACGCGATTAACTCGCAGGTTGGAAATCCAAGATAATTTGCCTTTATAAAATGTTTGGTATGTGGAGTACAGGATTCGAACCTGCGTAAGCACTAAGCTAACAGATTTTGAGTCTGTCCCGTTTGACCACTCCGGCAACTCCACTTATGATTTTATTACCAGATTACTATATAAAATCTTTGTTCAACAAAACTGTCCTAACTATATAGTAACTGCACAATA
>CAYXDU010000117.1:0-1181 GCA_964463895.1 Candidatus Woesearchaeota archaeon
CGTCGGAACAATCCTCTTATTTTTCTTCATACCCATAACACCAACACTCAAAATCTGGCTCAAAGAATATTCATTAAAATCATTTTTATACAAAAGTTCAATTCCTTCAGATGCCTTAATCTCGTCATTCATAACCTTATCCACTTTTTTATCAATTTTAACATTTCCAGTAATCTCTGCTTTTTTCAAATTTCCTTTCATTCCATGCGGCGTCAAAACCCTGTCCTTATCACGTCCAAATCTCAAACGATTTTTTAATTCAATTTCAACATCAACCTGCTTTGATGAAACAGCAATGTCCTTGGCAATCTCAACAAACTTTTTATTCAAACGCGCATCAGAAACTTTTGTCTGAAATCTTGAATTCAATAAACCATTACGCAAATTCAAAACATCTTTTATATCAAAATTATTTTCTGCCCAATATTTTGCATTATCATAAACCCAGGCATTCTCATCTCTTTCCAAAGGACTTAAAATCCCAACATTAACAACAGGATACCGCAACCTTGAACCAATAAAAACACTCGGCGGCGAAATCGAATCAACTTTAGAAATCTCTTCAAAATTTCTCGCCCGCATATTAAAATCAGCAACTTTTTTCACAACTTCAAATTTTATATCACCCATTTTATTCCAAACAAACAGGAAAAACAACTTTATATTTTTATAACACTACGACGAAGTTAAAATTAAAATCAATTATTTCTTCCTTTTCAAAACAATTCCAACAACAATCAAAACAATAACAACTCCAATAATTACATAAACATACCACTCAATATTTTTTACAGCTTCAGAAACACCATCAATAACTTTTCCAATATTACTTTTTTCTTCCCCAGCAGGAACTTCTTCATTAATTAATTTAAATTCTAAATTTGCAATTCCGTTTGAATAAACTTTTTTATTTGAAATTTCCACATCGTAAAATCCATCATCATCTAAATCAATCTTTACCGATGCTGATGAACCAATTTCATAATCTATTCCCTCAACACTAACAACAACTTTTTCTTCATCAACACTTTCAACTTCAACAATTTTTGTTTTACCGTCGCTGTAAGTTATTTGAACTTTTTGTCCTGCAATAACATTTACAGAAAATCCATTTTCCAAAGAACTCTTTGAAGGTTTGTAAGTTCCTTTTCCAGAACCAGAAGAAGTTGTATCGTCTGTTG
>CAYXDU010000118.1:0-1122 GCA_964463895.1 Candidatus Woesearchaeota archaeon
GTATTTTTGATATTGATTTGCATGGTGGTTTTGTCGACGGTGTCAGCTGAAATAATTTTTGATAAGCAACCTGAAGGAGTTTATAATCTTGAGGATTCTGTGGATATTCTGGTTACTGTTAAAGCTTTGGAAAGTATTTCTGGAAATTTTAAAATGAATCTTATTTGTGAGAGCAAACAAATTGTTTATTTTCAAAATGGAGTTTCTTTGAACGCTGGTGAAGAAAAGAAAATGGAAACCTCTTTGATTTTAAATAAAGAAAATCTTGGTGCTACTTTGGGAGATTGCAAGATTAAAGCTTCTCTTGGAGAAGAATATGAAATTACTAATGATTTTGAGATTTCTAATTTAATTACTATTGAAACTGAATTAGAAGAGACAGAATTTAAACCTGAAGAGGAAATTGCTATTAAGGGAAATGCAATTAAGGAAAATGGCGAGGATGTTGATGGTTTTATTTCTTTGAAAATTGTTTCTGGAAATAATTCTTCTGTGGAAAAACTTTCAACAATAAGCAATGGATTTTTTTCTGTGAGTTTAACAATTCCAGAGAATATGGAATCAGGAAATCATGTTGTTCAGTTAAATGCTTATGAATTGAACTCAGATGAAGAGCAAACAAACAAAGGTTTTATGAGTTTTAATATTAATATTGAACAGGTTCCTACAAATTTGGAGATTGTTATTGAAGAAGAGGAAATTTTGCCTGGAAATATTTTGAAAACAAAAGCGATTTTGCATGACCAGACAGGAAAAGAAATCTCTGCTCCGGTGATAATTACAATAAAAAAATCAAAGAATGAAATTGTTCAGCAGATTGAAACAAACACAGGTGAACTTATTGAAGTGAATATTCCTTATAATGAACTTCCTAAAAACTGGACAATTGTTGCTGTTTCATCAATGCTTGATTCTGAAAGAAGTTTTACTGTCCTGGAAAATAAAGAAGTTTCTATTGATGTTGTTAATGGAACTGTTATTTTAACTAATGTTGGAAATGTGCCCTATAATGAAAGTATTTTAATTAAAATAGGTGAAAATTCTTCTTTGAATATTGATGTTTTTTTAGAAGTTGATGAAGTTAAAAAATATGAACTTCGGGCTCCGGACGGAGAATATTAT
>CAYXDU010000119.1:0-1085 GCA_964463895.1 Candidatus Woesearchaeota archaeon
GGCGGGGAAGTTAATGAAGATAAAACAGCGAGATTAATTTTGAAAGATTGGCAAACAGGAAATATAAAAATTTAAATCTTATAGGTTGTGCATTCATAACAAGGACAGGTTTTGTTCTCTTTTGGATTATATTTGCATTTTTTACAATCCCCTGCATGGCTTTGTCCTGGCAAAATTCCAATTGGTGGAGAAATCTGATTTACACACCTCTCTATTGTTGGCATAATTCTAAAAAGATTTATATTATTTAAATTTGGTTCTTTCTTAAAACGATATTTTGTAAAATATATTTTAGATTATATATTATAAAGTATAATTTAAAAATTCTATTTTCCATTATTTTATATGCATTTTTTTAAAAACAGAGACAAAATTTCAGGGCAGATAAAGAAACTTGGGGTTTTGGATTTGGTTTCGTCTTTGGCTTTGGCTCTTGTAGGAACTATTTGGGCAATTTATTTTGAATTTATTGTTAAAGATGTTTCAAAAGTTGGTTTCATAAATACTATTTTTGGAATTGCAGGGGTGATTGCTTTTATTGCTTTTATTCCTCTTTTGGAGAGAAATAGTAAGACAAAAATTTTGGGAATCAGTTTTTTGATTTATGCTTTCTCATATTTTTTGTTTTCTTTTAATGATAATTTGGTTTTTGCAGTAATTCTTGGAATTGTTGTTTATTCTGCAGCTTCGGTGAGGATCAATGCTATGGGGATTATTTTAAGAGACAAATCTAAAGATGGTTCTGTTTCAAAAAATACCGGTTTGATTTATACTTTGCTTAATATTGCCTGGTTGTTAGGACCTGTTCTTGCAGGTTTTTTGTCAGTGCGTTTTGGTGTTAGAAGTGTATTTTTAATTGCTGGGATTTTGATGTTTTCGGCTTTTTTGTTTTTGAAATTTTCAGGATTTAAAGATAATCGGAAAAATGAAAAAGTCCGAGGAAATATTTTTGGTTTTGTAAAAAACTTTTTTTCAAAAAAGAAATTTATTCTTAATTATGTAGTTCGTGGAGGAATAAGTTTTTGGTGGGCATTTATTTATATTTTTATTCCTATTTACATAATTGAATCAGGCAGAAGCAGTTT
>CAYXDU010000120.1:0-1044 GCA_964463895.1 Candidatus Woesearchaeota archaeon
GAGTTATTGCATGAATGATATTCTTGTTTTCTTTTTTTGAATTCTTTTTTTTCACACTTTTTTTCATATTTCTTTTAATGAAAAGTTTTTTATAAATGTTATTGAAATTATTTTTTCTTTGCTACAAATAACATATTTGGTTTCTCTAATTTTTTATCATTTAAAGTCATTTCAGATAAATTTCCTGCGTAATGATCTAACACTTCAAATCCCGCTTGCTCTAAGAAAAATTTTAATTCTTGTGGAAAATATAGTCTGCTATTTTTTGTATAACTTCCAACATTTTTATTGTCCTTTAGTCTGAAAAAATTCCTTTTAGTTATAAAACGCTGTTCTGTGACATCAACATCTTCTTCTATTACTGCTTTGATTCCCATTTCTTTTCTATCCTTTCCTGTATCAATTCTTTTACTCTTAAATTTATTTTTGATAAGGCCCATGGCATTTTTTGTTTGAACTAAAAGTAATCCTCCTTTTTTTAGATGCTGGTTGAATTTTTTAAAAGTTGTAAAAACCTCCTTATTTGATTCATTAAATGCAATTATATTGTGTATGCAAATTATTGCATCATATTTTTTTCTTAGATTTAGAGTTTGCATAAATTGTGTTCCAAATTTTAAATTTGGATATTTTCTTTTTGCAAATTCTACTTTTGCTGGATCTGCTTCAACACCTTCGGCATTGTAACCTTTGTCATGGAGATGTTTAACATGAGAGCCAATTCCGCAACCCAGATCTAGAACGGTTTTTACCTTTCCATATTTTTTAAATAATTTAATTATAAAAGAGGTATCTTTTTTACTTTTGGGCTCTTGACATATTTCCCACACCTCTGGATTTTCTATAGAATATTTTGAGTATTTGAAATATTTCATTTACAAATTTGTTGCCCCCTTTTATGTTGTGTAAATAATAAGTAAACTATTTAAAGTTATTTCCTACTTTATCAATTTATTCCAGCTCTTTCTAAAAAATCCTCTCCTTGTAATATGTCTTCATGAGTCCACTCCGATTTTTCTTTACTTTCAAAGCACTTTTTTCTTA
>CAYXDU010000121.1:0-1034 GCA_964463895.1 Candidatus Woesearchaeota archaeon
AGTTTGCTTGGAGCAGTTGTTCCATTGCCAGTTACAATTAAATTAGATAATGTAAAAGTTATCCGAAGAGAATCTGAAGGAGATTCCGACGAGGATGATGATTAAAATGAAAAAGTTGAAACAATATAATTTAGGAAAAAAATTAGATGATCTAAACTTAGAAATAAAATCTACTCAATTTTTTATTAATATGTTTGGCCATCCTTTTGGGATTTTTGGAGTTACTCCTTTACATATTTGTTATAATCACTATAAGAAATTAGAAAAATTAACTTCTGAAAGAAATAAATTAACTTACACAACAAAATAAAATGCAAATTAAAATACTCGCAGAAGGTGGAAGTATGAAACCAGGACCTGCTCTTAGCCAGAAACTTGGACCAGCAGGAATTCCATTAAATAAAGTTATTGAACAAGTTAACGACGCTACAAAGGATTTCAAAGGATTAAAAGTTCCTGTTGAACTTGATGTTAATACAAAAACAAAATCTTTCAAAATAAAAGTTTTCTCACCCCCAGTTTCAGAATTATTGAAAAAAGAATTAGGAATTGAAAAAGGTTCAGGACAACAAAAAAGATTCCAGAATGGAAATGCTTCAATTGAACAAATAATTTCTGTCGCTAAAACAAAAATGCAGAACCTTCTTGCAAAAGATTTGAAATCAGCAGTAAAACTTGTTGCAGGAACTTGTGTTAGTTTAGGTGTTTTAATTGAAAACAAACCTGCAAAAGAAGTTGTTCACGAAATTGAAGAAGGTATTTATGATAAAGAAATTTCCGAAGAAAGAACTGAAACTCCTGAAGAAAAGAAAAAAGAATTAGATTCAAACTTCGCAGTGTTAAAAGCACAGCAGGATAAAATCATAAAGCAGGAACAGGCTGCTAAAGAAGCTGCAGAAACTACTGCAGAAAAAGAAAATAAATAAGCTTTATAAATATCCATAATCTCCAAAATGAATGGGGATATGGGGTAGCCTGGTTAGCCTATGAGGTTTGGGACTTCATGACCCCGGTTCAAATCCGGGTATCCCCAT
>CAYXDU010000122.1:0-1031 GCA_964463895.1 Candidatus Woesearchaeota archaeon
ATCAGTTTATTTTTAATCTGTGAATCAAAATGTCTTAAGAAACTTAAAAGATAAATAAGGTTTACCATTCATGTTTGACAATTGAAAATTCAAAGATTCATTTTTATTCTTATTAAAATCAAACCCTGTTGCAATAAAAGGGAAAATCCTGTCTTTGCCAAAATGCTCAATACCTGGACCCGCTCCGGCATAAAAATTGAATTTTCCAAATGACAAATTCTTTTCCAGAGATAAAGCACTTTGCAATTCATAATTCTTCAAAGGAAGATTAGAATAATATCCATTTAATCTGAGAGCAAATTCTTCACTGGAATTTTTTTTGACAAAACCGCTCCAAAAATAGGAAATTTCAGTAATTGCTTTACTGTTTATAGGAGTACAGGAAAAAGTTTTTGGCTCCTGGGCAAACCCCCTAAAAGGCATAAAAAACAGACTTCCGGTCAAAATAAACTTAAATAATTTATTTGCTAATTCTCCCATGTAATACAATAAAACTGAAAATATATAAAGATTATTGTTAAAAAAGATATATGAAACCAAAATTACTCCAACAAGGTGCAGAGGCAAAAATAATTCTTAATGATAATTTAATCAGGCGTGACCCAAATTTAAAGGAGGGTTTGATAAAGGGAAACTTGGTTCCCTTTATAATAAAAGACAGAATTTCAAAATCTTATAGAATTCCTGAACTTGATAAATCAATCAGAAAAAGAAGAACAAAATCCGAGACAAAACTTTTACAAAAATCTTCAAAACTTATTAATGTACCTTTACCCTTAACACCTTCAAACAAATCTCGCGACGCGAAGCGAGCGCAAATTGGCAAAGCCCAAGGGCGGGTGGGCGGGAATAATTTTCCCTACCAAATAATCATGCCTTTCATAAAAGGAAAAAAACTCTCAGAATACCTTGACAAATTTTCATTAAAAGAACAAAAACAAATCATGAAATCTCTTGGAGAAAGCATCGCAAAACTTCACAAAAATGAAATTATCCACGGAGATTTAACAACAAGCAACATGATTTTAGTT
>CAYXDU010000123.1:0-1003 GCA_964463895.1 Candidatus Woesearchaeota archaeon
CTCTTTTATCTGTTCCGCGCAAAACAACTCCAAGATATTGCTCATAAATACTCCCAAGCAAATCAACAGGAATTTCATCAAACATATATCTCTCCTGATGATGTTCTGTTCCATAATACAATCCATTAATCACTTTAGCAAGAATCTTATTTTCAAAAAATCCCTTTTCTTCTAAAATCCCTTTTGCAAATAATTTAGAATTATATGTATTATCAAATCTTTCAAATTGTTTTTTTAAAACTGCCCAAAGATTCATGTCTGTATGCCCTTGCTCAACATCTTTGATAATTGTTAAAAGAAAATCCTTTGCTTCCAAACCCCTGTCCTCAACAGAACGCATAAAAATTAATCTGTCAATCAAAATCTGAACAATCTCATCAATTTGAGAATCTTCTAATTGCATTCTCTTGCTTTTCAAATCTTTAGAAAGCCATTCACGAAATTGTAGCAAATCAGTTAAAATAGATTTATCAATCGGCTTAATCAATCTTTTATCTACATTTTTAAGAAGTTTATTTATTTCCTCTTTCTCAAAACTTTCTCTGGATAAAAGCCATAACCTGTCAAAATCCTTAACAAAATCTTCACAATTAAATCTTAAATAATCTTTTTCATCTTTCAGAAGATTTTTATCAATATATTTAGTATGAGATAATGCATGATAAATTCTAATTCTTGAAAAATTAGTCAGAACTGCAAATTTTATATTTTTATGATAAGCATAAGAAACAGCTTGTCTGCCTTCTTCTTCATTTAATCCAACATTAGTTTTTTTCGCCTCAATAACTAACTTATCCTGATTTCCGATTCTGACAACATAATCTGCTCTTCCTTTCAAAACTCTCTCTTCTTTAGACATATCATACCGACTCCAACCTAATGCTTCAAACAAAGGCTCAATAAACCAATTTTTTATTTTTTCCTCAGGCATAGAATCTATTTTAGATTTAGGATAAGAAAGAAATTTCTCAACTAATTTTGCAATTTCTTGTTTTGCTTCTTC
>CAYXDU010000124.1:0-1000 GCA_964463895.1 Candidatus Woesearchaeota archaeon
TTCGCGGCTTGAAAAATATTTTGCTTCCGCAATTTGGACAAATAAATCTTTTATCCAAGTCCTTGCTTGTGATTTTCTTTCCGCATTTGAAACATTTATATTGGGCCATTTTAATTTCTAATATAAGTTAATTTATTTTCTAAATAAGATTTGCAAATCATCAATCTTGTTTGTTCTAAATTATATTGAATACCATTAAAATTATCTCCAGATTCAAGAATTTCCATTGCTCTTTCTGCATTTTTTTTCAAATTATTTTTCACATTATTTAATTTTGTTTCATAAATTATTTGTTTTAATTTTTTCATTTTATTATTCCTCGTCTAAAGAGTATGCATTATCTGCAAAAACCTTTCCTGTTTTAGAGCATTTCCAAATTCCTGCTGAGAGACGTTTTGCAGTTCCCCGAGGATGGAAAGGAGATTTTTGTTTAATTCTTTGTTTTGATTCTACTTTTACAAGTTTGTCACGAACACGTTTTCCATATCGTGCTCCGAATCTTCCTGCTGATTTTGTTTTTTTTGATTTTGTTGGCATTTTAATTTATTCCTGCTGCTTTTTCCAGTTGGTTTATTTTCTCTTGAGAACCTATAAGATGGCAGATAGTAAAACCAAAACCAGTTTGAGCTTCAATTTCATAAATAATTACTAAATTATAAGGATTTTGTATTTCTTTAACTTGCATACCGCTTTTAAAATAACTTCTTTCATGATTTAAAGAAACATTTTGAAGATCGTTTTCCTTCAAGTAAGAATCTATTTTTTCTCTTTCATTTGCATTATATCTTTTGTTCATTTTCTGTTTTTCTCAACGGGATACGCAACTCGCGACCCCGCTCGGGTTTTTTATTTTTCGCTTCGCGATTTTTATCTCGCAAAGTCGCTCGGGATTTGAGATGAAATTCTTTTGAATTTCTCAAACCCTATGCAGTTTTCAACTGCATGATGGGGATACCCGGATTTGAACCGGGGTCATGAAGTCCCAAACCTCATAGGCTAA